>NZ_KV786950.1:0-531 GCF_001806975.1 Aerococcus sp. HMSC10H05 | reverse complement strand
TTTACTGATGATTGGGAACAGCGTAAGTTGGGGGAGATTGCAGATATCGTTGGTGGTGGTACCCCGAACACAAATAATGACTCATATTGGGATGGAGAAATAAACTGGTTTGCTCCAGCTGAAATTAATGAGCAAATATACGTTAAAAGTAGTAAGAAAAAGATTACAGAATTAGGACTTCGTAAAAGTTCTGCTAAGAAACTTCCACCTGGTACAGTCCTTTTTACTTCACGAGCCGGTATTGGTAAAATGGCTATACTCACTGAAGAATCAACAACCAATCAAGGTCTTCAATCCATTGTTCCTATAAAAAATATTTTAGATAGCTATTTTATCTTTTCGAGAACAAAAGAATTAAAAAGGTACGGAGAAAGGATGGGTTCTGGATCAACTTTTGTAGAAATATCTGGCAAACAAATGGAACAAATGCCTATCAGAATTCCAAATATAATTGAACAGAAAGAAATTTCTCTATTTTTCATCAAACTAGATAAAACACTTACTCTTCATCAGCGTAAGTTAGACCAATTA
>NZ_KV786949.1:45920-64013 GCF_001806975.1 Aerococcus sp. HMSC10H05 | reverse complement strand
GTCGGAATCGAAAGATTCCTCCTACTCGATTGCATACAAAAAGGACATGACACGTGTCATGTCCCAAAAGTTCAATACCATTTGGACTTTATATTTCTATAAATTAATCAGAGTATTTATCAAAGTAACCTTGGATGTAGACAAATGGGGTACCCTTATCTCCAGAACCAGAAGTTAAATCTGATAATGACCCTACTAAGTCAGTAATGTTACGAGGGGTTGTTCCTAATGAGGTATTGTGGCCAGCTTCATCAATCTGGTCATGATTTTTAATATAAGAACGCATTGCTTCTGTTAATTCTTCTCCAGATAGGTCGCTAAATTGGTTATCTGCAACATACTTGATCTTAATTTCGTCAGGAGTACCAGATAAACCTTTAGTGAAACCAGGTGATACAACAGGGTCAGCTAATTCCCAAATGTGGCCAACGGGATCTTGGAAAGCACCGTCACCATAAACCATCACTTCAACAACCTTATCAGTCGCATCTAATAAACGTTTTTGCACATCTTCGACGAAAGCTTGTGCGTTACGCGGGAATAATTTCAAACTGTTGTTACCGGAAAGGTTAGCACCTAATAAACCAAAGTCTTCGTTGAAACCAGAACCATCAATTGAATGGTTCAAAATTTGATCTAAGCCAATAATTTCTTTAGCACCATTTTTCTCTAGTGTACGACGTGTATATTTACGGTTATGGATATCGGCAACAACTACTGTATCCACGAAATTTAAAATAGTTTGTGGGTGGTTAGCAAAAATGATTTCACATTCTGCACCAGTTTCTTCAACACACTTTTTGTATAATGCAACGTAGTCTTCGCCGGTGAATTCATGTGCTAAGTTAGGAAAGTGGTTGCGGAATTCAGCTTCAGTTAAAACATCTGTATATGGATTTAAACCAGATTCTTCTAATTCGTCGCGTGTAATTAAACGGTTACCCACTTCATCAGAAGGGTAGCTCAATTGAATTACGACTTTCTTCGCTGACATAGCGATACCTTTTAAGATTGCGTAGAAACGGTTACGACTTAAGATTGGATTTACAATACCAATCGTTTCACTTTTTGTTTGACTTTTGATATCTTTTACAACAGCATCCAACTCAGCAAAGTTTCCTTGTGCACGAGCTAAGATAGACTCTGTTACTGTTACAATATCATGGTCTCGAACTTCATAACCTTCTTCTTTGGCAGCATTTAAAACAGTATCTACTACAATGCCTGCTAGGTCATCGTTCTCTTTAATAATGGGAGCGCGTAACCCTCTTACAACAGTACCTACAGCTCTAGACATACATAATCGTCCCTTCAAAATTCTCTTCTGCCTCTATAGCATACTATTTTATTATATATCAATAAAATCCCTTTGCCAATGAAGTGAGGGTAAAAACCGAACATTTTTCTCATGATTTTTAAAGTATAAATATTAGACAAAGAAAATTTGGTCATGCTATGATTAAAGTGTAAAAATTGTAGTAGCAAGTAATCAATTGAATTCAGACTATTCGCTAAATTTGTGAGGTATCATATGACGAATCTTTTGTTGAACACGTGGCATACGCTATTGGATCAGTTATTGGTTACTGATGCTGTATACCCTTGTGTCTTTGAGGCTGCAGTTCTTACATTGATAATATCGATTAGAAATCCTAGCGTTTGACCTTGATGTCTGACGCTTTTTTTGTGGATTTTCACACCTTTAGGAGGAAAGATAAAATGAGAAAATGTATGATCTCTATCAACCAACACAGTATAAGTCATGCGTTTGTTAATCGGATGATGCATTTAAAAACTCTCCCACCTTAAGGAGGTGGTCCAAAGGTATCTCGGTGCTAGCCGTTAATAGCTAAACATCTAAATAAGAGACCAATAAATATACACCAGGTCATCAACAAGCCTAAAAGCCAAACCGTTAGGCAGCATCGTTTGTTGAGTCGCTGGTGTTTAGTTTTTACTATAATAAAACTGCTGCAGCAAGGGCGCGTTGAACATCGTAAACGACATCGCCACCTTTAAATTGTAGCGCGATTGTAGGTTGTTCATTGCCAGATAAGTAAATATTCACTTCAGAATCTATGTCAAAATTCCCTACCGTTTCTACTGAAAAGCGAGAAATTGATTTGTAAGGTACACTCATAAAATCACGTTTTTTGCCGGTAATCCCTTGTTTATCCATTAAAATCAGTCGATATGAAGTAAATACGACTAAATCACGCAAGATATTGTAAGATAATTCAATTGATTCACCAGGAATTAATACCTTTTCTAATGAGTCGGAAACCCGTTCCTTATCTGCTTCAGATGCATTACCGAATAAACCTGAAAATAAGCCCATATTGTCACTCCCTTTTAAAATTGTATCCTATCATTTAAGCTTACTTCATTATACCGAGTAAAGGAAAATAAGGTCAACTAAGCCAAATATTAAGGTTTTGTGAATATATTTTGCTATAATGAAATTAATAGAAGTGTCACACATGTTGAGGAGGTAAATGATGGGATACGAAATTCAAGAAGTAACCAATGGATTTGCGATTTTTAACGAAGCGGGCGACAAGCGTATTGCTGAAATTGAATATGAACCAAAAGCAAACGATGTCATCGTCGCAACACATACATGGACGGACCCAAGTTTACGTGGGCAAGGTGTTGCTGAACATCTAGTAGACCACTTAGTGGCTGATGCTGAAAGTAAAGGCCGTAAAATTAAAGCATTGTGTCCATATGTCGTGAAGAAATTTAAGGACAATCCGGAGAAATATGACCATATTAATGCAGATAAATAATTTTTGAAAAGGACCACCTCTGTCTTTGCTGGCTAGCAAGGATAGGGGTGGTTTTTATGTTGAAGGGTAGTCGCTTTCATTTTCCCCTAAACATCGGTAAAATAAATATATTAGAAAGTCTAAGAGGTGTAATATGAAATATATTAAATTATTAGAGGATGTATCCAATGCTTATGGTGCGCCGGGTTATGAAGACCAAGTAATTGATGTTGTAAAAGCCAACAAGGGGGCATTTAGCTTACAGGCTGATGCGATGAAAAACTTGTATATGAATTTTACAGATATCGATCCTAACAAACCAACAATTATGCTAGATTCACATATGGATGAAGTTGGTTTTATGGTCCAAGCCATTGATGAAAACGGCTTGTTGCTGATGCAAGCTTTGGGTGGATGGACAGCGGCTTCAGCGCAATCTCAACTATTTATGGTAAGAACCAATGATAATCAAACGTATGTACCAGCTGTTGCAACTAGTAAACCTATACACTTTATGACGGCAGAAGAAAAGGCTAAGCCAGTCGCACTAACTGATTTAAAATTAGACGTAGGGGCTACTTCAAGAGAAGAAGTCATCAATGATTTTGGTATTACTGTTGGCCAACCCGTTGTACCAGCAACTAAATTCCAAGTAAATGAAAAAAACGGTATGATGATTGGAAAAGCTTTTGACAACCGTTTAGGCGTAGCAGCAACGCTTGCTGTCTTTAACGAATTGGGCGTAGATGGTGTGAAAGAATTACCATTTAACCTTGTTGGTGCGTTTGCAACACAGGAAGAAGTTGGTTTACGTGGTGCTAAAGTTACCACCAATCGTGTTAACCCACAAGTAGCTATTGTGTTTGAAGGGACACCTTCTGATGATTACGCAAAATCGGCAACAGTTGGTCAAGGGCGCGTTAAGCAAGGGCCACAATTGCGTTATCGTGATTCGACCTACATTGCTTCAGACCATCTAAACGGTTTATTTGTTGAAGCTAGCGAAAAAGCTGGTATTCAAATTCAACAAACAGTGCGCGATGGCGGAGGTACTAACGCAGGTGCCATTCACACAGCCAATAATGGTGTATCTGTGATTACGTTAGGAATGCCGACACGTTATGCCCACACCCATTACTTAATTGCAGCTTATCAAGATTTCCAAGATACTGTAGATGTGACAGTAGCTTTCTTAAAAGGCTTAACTGAAGAGGATTTGGCATTCACTCAATTAAGAAGTTTGTAGTGTTTAATCTAATTTAAAAAGATATGATGCAACAAGAAAAGTCAGCTTTCGCTAAATTTTAGAGGCTGACTTATTTTTGTTGAGTTCACTACGACACTATCTTTTATCCTTGTTAATAGCATTTTTTCACAAAAATATTTTTCAATAATTGTTTTTTTATTTTCGTAAAGGGTTTATTTTTGAAAGCGATTCCATTTTCGTGTTATACTTTAAGTGAAAAGAAAGTAAAGGAGGTAGCAAAGATGATTCTTGATAACATTCAACGTATACTGGTGCCAGTGGACGACTCGGAAAATAGTAAAGCAGCCTTTAGAGATGCAGTTGAGATTGCCATGCGATCAAATGCTACTATAGATGTTCTATCAGTAATTCCCGATGACTATGTATTTAGTGACTTGAGGGTATCAGAAACAGATATCAACGAGATGAAGAAACGTACCCTAGAAACCTTAAAAAAATATGAAGATTACGGAAAAGCTCGTAACTTTAATGATATTCATACTTTCACTTCTTTTGGTAATCCTAGACGAGAAGTAGCTAAAATTGCGAATGAAGGTGATTACCAATTAGTTGTCATTGGTGCAACTGGTAAAGGTGCTGTCACAAGGGCTTTAGTTGGGTCTGTAGCTGAAAATACAGTGCGACTATCTAAAACTCCAGTACTAGTTGTGAAATGATATATTGAATCATTTATGAGGAGGACTTATCATGTCAGTAACAGCATATAACAAGATTTTAATTCCAGTTGATGGTTCAGATGCTTCATACCGGGCTTTTAGAGAGGCATTATCTATTGCTAAACGTAACAATTCTGAATTGGTATTGTTGAATGTTTTAGATGACTTTGTTCGTCTCGGAAATCCAGATGCCTCTACGCGATTATATAATGACTTACGGGAAGATGCTTTAAGTGTCTTAGAATCATATGAAGCTGAAGCGAAGGAAGCTGGTCTTGAGCATGTGTCTCTTGAAATTATTAAGGGAGATGCAAGATATGGTATCGTAGAATTCGCAGAAAAAATCAAGGCAGACTTAGTAGTTGTTGGTGCAACTGGTAAGGGTGCAATTGAACGTGCCATGATGGGGTCCGTGTCTGAATATGTAGTACGTAATATGCAATCACATGTATTAGTGATTAAATAAAGGTTTTGAATTCAATCGCTTTACCTGAGCGATTGAGGATAAAAAATGAGACAACTAATATGAGGAGCTGGGAGTGATGATTTTTCTCAGCTTCTTTTTTATTCACCTTATTTTCTCATCATTTCCTCACATTTCCCTTAAATATTCGTCAAAGTAGGTTATAATGAATGTAATTGAAAGAGAAATAATGGAGGGATCTTATGAAAACGAATAAATTAGTAGTTGTAGGCGTTGGCCATGTAGGCTCATACGTGCTGGCAGATGCCATGAAAGCCGGTATTTTTGGTGAAATTGGTGTGATTGATATCGATGAGAATATTGCACGTGGTGAAGCAGTTGACCAAGAACAAGCACGTGCGCTCACTTACATGAACAATATTAAAGTAACGCATGGTGGGTATGAGCAAACGGATGATGCGGATGTCATTATAATTGCAGCTGGAAATTCCATGAAACCAGATCCCGATGATCCAACCGCAGAGCCTGACCGTGCAACTTTAGCTAAAATCACATCAAAAACGATTCGTGATATAATGGGCAATATCGTTGAACATACTAGAGAAGCGATTATCATTGTGATTACTAACCCGTTAGATACAATTTTATACATTGCAGAAAATGAGTTTGACTATCCTGAAGGTAAGATTTTTGGTACGGGAACTATGCTTGACTCAGCTCGCTTACGCAATGTGTTCGCCAATGCTTATGATGTCGACCCTAAATCGGTTGTGGGTTATATGATGGGTGAACACGGTGCAACAGCCTTTCCAGTATTAAGTAAGTTGAATATTCAAGGGGTACCTTACGGTGAATTAGACCAATATTTTGATCGTGATTCAGCAGTTGACCTATCAAGCCCTGAAGATATTATGAAAAATGTGATTTCTGCAGCTTATGAAGTATTTAATGGTAAAGGTTGGACGAATGCAGGAGTTGCGCAAGCAGCTGTGACCATGGCTAAGGCTGTTGTTCTTGACGAACGTAGTGTCTATCCCGCATGTACTACTTTACGTGGAGAATATGGTTATAACGGTAATGTCGCTTTTTCTATGCCATGTATTATTGGTATAAATGGTGTTGAAAAGCGACTACCAGTTAGTTTAAATGCGTGGGAAGAAAAGAAATTGCAAGAGTCTGTAGCTTATATTCAAAAAGCGATGCAGGATGCTGATGTAAAATTTTAAGCATATATAAAGTAATCATTGAGTAATGAAGATAAAGGAAAAGTCATCACCCCCTTCACTGATCAGTAAAGGGGGTGATGACTTTTATAATGGTTAGTTTTTCTAACCTAAAGCGACATCTAGTGTCATCATGACACCAAAACCAACCAGTAAGGAGATTGTGGCGATGTCTGAATTACCGTGTGATTGTGATTCAGGGATGAGTTGCTCCACACAAACGAATATCATAGCGCCAGCTGCAAAAGCTAGGGCATACGGTAAGATTATAGTCACTTGGGATACTAGTAAGGCACCCAAAGCTGCACCAACGATTTCAACTAAGGCAGATGCTTGACCTAATTGGAAAGCACGCCATTTGCTAGCGCCTTCAGCGCGGATAGGCATTGACAAAGCTGCACCTTCAGGGAAGTTTTGTAGATCAATCCCCATTGTTAAGACTAAAGCAGAGGCGAGACTAGCTGCATTAAATTCATTTGCACCGTACGCTACCCCAACAGATAAACCTTCGGGAAAGTTGTGGATTGTCACTGCTAAAAAGAGCAAAGTGGTTGCAGGTAATTTAGTTTTAGGCCCTTCAGCGTCCATCTTATTCTTTCCCATATGTAAATGTGGGGTGATGTAATCGATTAGGCGTAAGAATAAGCCACCAACAATAAAACCAATTAATGCGGGTATAAAGGCAAGTCGTCCCCAACCAGCTTCCTCGGCAAAGCTAATGGATGGTGCTAACAAGGACCAAAAGCTTGCTGCAATCATCACCCCTGCAGCAAAACCGTTCATAATGTCTAATACACGGCGGTTAATTTCATTAAAGAAAAATACTAAAGCTGACCCTAAAGTTGTCATTAACTAAGTGAAGACACCAGCTAGTGTTGCTTGTAATACAGGGTTAGCACTTGCAAACCATTCAAACATATCTATTCCTCCATTTCTCCAATCATTCCATTTCATTATAAATCATTTGGTATCGCTTTTCATTGTGATTAGCAAAGTTTTCGGTTTTTTATTTGGATAACCAAAAAAAATAAAAATAGTTGTAGAATGAAGTAAAGGTGTTTACCTTTGTTAAAAGATAAAGTATACTATTTTTAGACTTACTTTTAGTAAGTATATAAAAAGTTAAAGTAAGTTGTGAAAAAGTGAAAAAATATTCAATCCGTATATGAATAACTAAAAAGGTGGAAAATAACAATGGAAAAACAATTTTTTAAAGATGTTACCATTTCAACGGTAACTTACCGAGTAAAAGATTTGAATAAAATGAAACGCTACTATAATGAGGTTATTGGTTTAGAAATACTAAAAGATGAGGAAACTGCAGGAATTGTTGAATTAGGTTTTAAGGGACAAGATGCACCACAATTAATTTTAGATGGGAAAGCAGATTATAAATTAATCACTGGACCTAAAAATGGTTTATACCACACAGCTTGGTTGTTACCTACTCGTGCAGCTTTAGGTGATGTGTTATACCGCATGCTATTAAATAAAACACAACTATACGGTGCTTCAGATCACTCATATTCAGAAGCTTTATATCTACAAGATCCTGAAGATAATGGTATTGAAATTTATGCTGACCGTACTGCTGACCAATGGACACATGGTCCAGATGGTGGGATAACTGGTGTTACTGAACCAATGGACGCAGAAGGGGTATTAGCGAGTCGTTCCTCTGATGAACCACAACCATTACTTGCAGAAGGTACTATCATTGGGCACTTACACTTGTCATCAGACAAAGTAGAAGAGTTCTTTGGTTTCTTATCTGATGAAATGATCTTAGAAGAACAAATGGGCTTTAAAAACAACGTTCATTTCACTTCTTATTCTGACTACCACCACCACATTGCTGTGAATGCTTGGGGGGCGGAATCAATGGCACCTTATGCTGAAGATCAAACTGGTTTAGCAGCTTACACACTAACTTACCATAATGAAGAATTGTACAACAATATAGTAGCAAAACTTAAAGCGAATGGACGAGTAGTTGATGAGGATGTAAACCATGTGACAGCGATAGATGCCAATGGTGTAACAGTTTATGTAGATTTTAAATAGGTCAATAATGATGTTGGGAAAAGGGCTATCAGCTTAATCGTTGATGGCTCTTTTTCTCTGGAGAAGATGGCGAATATTTGTTATTAGTGTGTTCGTTAATAGCGAACAATACCGTTCACATATTCATAAATTTTAATCATTGAAACCATGTTATGATTGGGAAAAGCGATGACGGAATTTAATTGAATTTTAATAGAAGGACGGTAATGATGATGACGAAACAACATATTGAAACTTTGCTAGCTCAAATTGGTAACCGTAGTGACAAACTTTATGGTGCGATTAATACGCCTCTATATTTTTCAACGGCATATAAACACCCTGGTTTAGGGGAATCAACCGGATACGACTATACGCGTACAGCCAATCCAACTCGTGACGTCTTGCAAGAAGCAATTGCCGTTTTGGAGAATGGGGAACAAGGATTCGCCACTTCATCAGGTATGGCAGCGATTCAGCTAGTCATTGAAGGGTTATTATCGCATGGAGATACAGTGGTTACGCTACAAGATTTATATGGGGGTTCATATCGTTACTTTCATCATATGGAGGAGAAAGGTTTCTACAACTTTACTTACTGTTTAACAGAGGATGAAGTGTATACAGAGATTGAAAAAGGACCTCAATTAGTCTTCATCGAAACGCCTACCAATCCTATGATGGTGGAATTTGATATTGCAGAAATTTCTAAACGCGCACATGCAGTAGGTGCTATTGTGGTGGTAGACAATACTTTCTACACGCCTATTATTCAACGACCACTAGAAGAAGGTGCGGACGTTGTGCTTCATTCAGCAACCAAATATATTGGGGGCCATAATGATGTGTTAGGTGGTTTAGTTGCGAGTAAAGGTCAAGAAATCAATGAAAAATTAGCCTTCCAATTAAATACAACTGGGGCAACTTTAGATCCCTTTGCCTGTTGGTTGATCATCCGTGGGCTAAAAACGTTAGCGGTTCGCTTGCAACAACATGAAAAAAATGCCAAAGCTATAGTGGCAGCGTTACAGGAACATCCTACAATTGAGCAGGTTTATTATTCTGGACGTGGTGGTATGGTAACATTCGCAGTGAAAGATGCAAGCATTATCCGAGATGCTTTAAATAGCTTAAAGATTTTTACTTTTGCAGAGAGTTTAGGTGGTGTTGAGAGTTTAATTACTTATCCAGAAACACAAACGCATGCGGATATTCCAACTGAATTACGAGCACAGTATGGTCTAACTGATAAGGTTTTACGGATCTCAACTGGGATTGAAAATAGTGATGATTTAGTGGCCGATATTAAACAAGCATTTAGCGTCTAAAAAAGCTGTTGCCTGTGAGCAGTAATAGTGAAAAACGAATTTGATTAGTGTAATATAGGGAATTGTGAGTGTAGTAGTTCACAAGGGAAGGATGGAAAGCCATGAACTTTCAAAAACTAAAATATGCTGTTGTTGTCGCTGATAGCGGATCATTTCGTGAGGCAGCGAGACGGCTGTTCATGGCGCAATCTTCTTTATCAACAGCCATTCGTGAGTTAGAAGAAATGTATGATCTACAAATCTTCGAACGTACAAAACGCGGTATTTTCATTACTGAAGAGGGTAGCGAATTCTTATCTTATGCCCGCGATGTCTTGTCGCAGGTGTCGGTGATGGAGAATCGTTATTTAGATGCCGACCGAAAAAAACTGTTTTCTGTATCTAGTCAGCACTATGACTTTGTATCAGAAGCTTTTGCGGTATTAGTTGCGAATGATGAAGATCGCGCCCACCATTATCGTTTATTAGAAACCTCAACAACTGATGTCATGGAAAATGTGAAAAATGCTTATTCTGAAATTGGCATTTTATACATGAATGCTTATAATCAAAAGGTCATTAAGCAATACCTTAACCACAATGAGTTGAGCTATACAGAGATTGGGGCCTTTCAACCCCATGTTTTTGTTGGTAAACAACATCCCTTAGCAGGTAGAGAAAGCCTAACCCAAGCAGAGTTGCTGGCCTATCCATCTGTTACCTTCGAACAGACACAAGGTTCCTCAGCCCAATTAACTGAGGAGGCGTTGGACTTGGGAGAGGACTCTACACAATCAACCATTTACGTTAGCGACCGGGCAACTTCGATTAATGTCTTAGTAAAAACCGATGCTATCCTAGTGGGTACAGGTATTTTAACTTCGCCATTTCGCAATATGATGACCACAATTCCTATTACAGATGTTGAAGAGAACCATATTATTTATATTCAAAATAAATACCGTAAACTTTCTAGTGAAGCTGAACGATTCATTGGCATTTTGAATGACCAGTTAAGCGACGTGATTGGATCTGTTGGTCAATAACCAACACAATATCTTTATCAAAATTTAGGAGGAAGACAATAAATGGCAGTCATTATTACTTTAGCTATTTTTGTACTTGTATTGTTATTCTTAAACCGTTTAGCAGGGAAACACGTGAAATATTCAAATCGTGTCTTTATCGGATTAGGCATCGGGATTGTTTTTGGTATTATTATGCAATTACTTTTTGGTTCCGATTCAAGTACAACCACAACAATTTTAGATTGGGTCAACATCGTTGGGAATGGATACGTATCCTTCCTACAAATGCTGGTTGTACCTTTAATTTTTGTGTCACTAGTCCGTGCTTTTACACGTGTTGAAGGGGAACAGAATTTGGGCAAAATTGGTTTCAATGTCCTATCTGTTCTAATTGTTACGGTAGCAATTGCTTCCTTTATCGGTTTATCAACTGCCTTGTTATTCAACTTAGATGGTGCAGAATTTACCCAGGGGGCAGCTGAAACAGCTAGAATCGCTTATATCCAAGAGCGTCAAGCGGAAATTGCTGATACAACCTTACCACAACAAATTCTGTCCTTTATTCCAACTAATATCTTTGAAGACCTAGCGGGATTACGTCAATCAAGTAATATCGCAGTAGTCATCTTCTCAGCTATCGTTGGCGTGGCTTATCTAGGTATCGCTAGAAAGCATCCAGAAGAAGCTTCTTATTTTAAGAAAATGATTGATATGTTAGATGCTATTGTCTCACGCATCGTGACATTAGTATTAAGAATGGCGCCTTATGGTATCTTCGCCTTAATGGTTAAAGCTATGGCATCATCAAGCTTCCAAGCCTTGTTAAACATGGCTACATTCGTCATCGCAGCTTATGTAGCGATGATTATCATGTTTGCAATCCACGCAGTGATTTTAGCAGGGTTCAAGGTAAACCCAATCAACTATTTCAAGAAAGCTTCTAGTGTATTAGGATTTGCCTTTACCTCACGTTCAAGTGGTGGGGCATTACCAATGAATATCCAAACCCAAACGGAAGCCTTAGGTGTTGAAGATGCAACAGCTAACTTCGCGGGTACTTTTGGTTTATCTATTGGACAAAATGGTTGTGCAGGTATCTACCCAACAATGCTAGTAGCAATCGTTGCGCCAACAGTTGGTATGGATTTATCTGATCCAATGGTTTGGTTAACCATTATTGGTACAGTGATTATTTCATCATTTGGTGTAGCCGGTGTCGGAGGTGGTGCAACATTCGCATCGTTAATCGTATTTGGTACGTTAGGTTTACCAGTAGAAATCATTGGATTAATGGTATCTATTGAACCTATCGTTGATATGGGTCGTACAGCCTTAAATGTAAATGATTCTATATTAGCGGGTGTTGTAACTTCAAAACGTTTAGGTACCCTAAATGAAGAAATTTTCAATAACCCAGAAGCACAAATCGAAGTGAATTAATTAAAAAAGCAGGTGAGACAAAAGTCGTTTAGAAGGACGCACTGTACCAAAAGCCGAATAATAACGACATGTTATTGGCGCATTTTGGGAAGTATCGCGGACATGCTGACTTTTGAAACTCGATGATAAACATTCTTATATAGCAAAGAGAGACTGAGACTTGTTTTGTCCCAGCCTCATTTTTATATCATATAACCTCTTTGATTAGACATAGAAAAGCTTTTGTTTCGTATTCGAATTATCGTGCGAATTATTTGAATTGTCATAACTTTTATTGTAATCTATAGATAATCATCTATAGTGTATAAACAAATTAGGAGGGATCTGATGGGTGGTTTTAGAAGGTTTCTACAAATTATCTTAACCTTATTCGGCTTGGTTACTTTATTATTTGCCATTGCGCTATTTTACCCAATTCAATACCTAACACCTTTCGTAAAAGATACTATATTAGGCAATACTTATGGTCAATGGGCTATGATAGCTGGTTTAGCCTTTGTAGCTTTAGTTGTATTAGTTGTTTTTCTGCAAGCTGTTGTGGCACCTGCGAAACGTGACCACTTAGAAGTGAAAACAGATGCTGGTGTGTTAAGTTTTACCAAGCACTCTGTTGAAGATACAGCAGTTCGTGCTAGTCAACGGGTAGCAGGGGTAAGATTTCCTGAAGCCAAGGTACGTTTCGGTAAACGACCAGAAGATACCAAAGTGAAAGTTGTCTTTCAGGTAGAAGAAGCGGCGAATGTGATTGATCTAGCTAGTCGGGTACAAGAACGTGTTCGTGATACTGTCTCTGTTTCATTGGGCATTCCCGTAGAAGATGTCAATGTAAAAGTCAATCAAATTGACCGCAGTGTCGTAGTTGCTGAAAAACAAGCGAAACAAAAAGCGATACCACGTGTGCAATAAGGAGGAGGGATAATATGTCAGAACGAAACAAACAAGAAGAACGTGCGATTTGGCGCCAATATAAAGGGCGGATTATCGGCTTATTATCAGCCTTTATTTTTGCACTGCTTTGGGTAGTCTTTAGTTTTGGGACTGCTTTACTGGTCTTCATTATCGCAGCAATCGGCTTTGTGGTAGGTGCATACTTTGATGGACAAGTGGATTTACGTGCTTGGTTACGATTTTTCATGAAGTAAATGAAAGGTTATCGGTTGATAATCAAGAATATCCACGTTATCATTAACTTATAGGTTATTATGAAGTTGGTTGGGTGACCAACCTAAATATTAGGAGGAATTAAATTATGGTTGAAACAAACGAACAAGTAAAACACGAAAATAATTTAGCTTTTGAACCTCGCGTGTTAGAACGCATTGCGAATAACTCAGTTCAAGATATTGATGGCATTTTAGAGTTAAAAGGAAATTTCACATCTGGTGTGAAAAGCTTCTTCTCTTCTGAAGATGATCAAACAAAAGGTGTGAATGCTGAAGTAGGTAGCAAAGAAGTAGCTATCGACTTAGAAGTCATTGCTGAATATGGCAAAAATATTCCTGCAGCCTTTGACAAAACAATTGAAAAAGTCAAAGCAAATGTTGAAAAAATGACTGGTTTAAAAGTTGTTGAAGTAAACATGAATGTTAACGATGTGATGACTCGTGCAGATTATCAACAACAACAAACTGAAGAAGAACGTAAACGTGCAGAAGAACGCCGTCGTGCCCACCAAAATGGTGAGTATACAGATGGTTCAAGAGTACAATAATTACTAACATACAAGGATACCTAGTATCTATTACCATGTGTAGGAGGGTCGACCAAGTGTCGATCCTTTTCTTATTCATAAAATTTAGGTAAGATAGAGAAAGCAAACCGTGCAGATTAAACTGGAGGGGTTAAGATGAACACAATGATTTTACTAGGTGAAGGTTACGAAGAAGTCGAAGCAATTACAGTTATTGATTATCTACGTCGGGCAGAAATCCCAATAGATATCATATCTATCAACGAAACCCTATCAACAATTGGTGACCATGGTATTGAGATTATGGCAGATAAACTGCTAGATGATATTGATACAGACCGCTATGATATGGTCATTACACCAGGTGGACGCCCAGGTGCAGAGAAATTGGCCAAGGATAAAAGAGTAACTGACTTGATTGCTAAACAAGTAGCGAACGATAAATATGTTTCGAGTATTTGTGCTTCACCAATCGTGCTTGAAGCAGCAGGCATCACAAAAGACTTGGAAGGGACATGCTACCCAGGCTTTGAAGACCAAGTACATTACAAAACCTTCCATGAAGACATCACCTACTACGATGAAAACTATAAAGTATTGACCTCACGGGGACCAGCTACAGCAGTTTATTTTGCCTTGGACATTATACGAATACTAAAAGGTGACGCTAAAGCGCAAGAGATTGCTGATGGTTTATTATTACCAATGGTTGAAGGGAAAAAGGGGTAAACGTATTATGGCTGACAAACCCCTGGTAAAAATGGTGCGGGGTTACCAAAAGTATATTTCCCCAATGTTTCCGCCAACTTGCCGTTACTACCCATCGTGTTCCACTTATATGATACAAGCAATCAATAAACATGGCACACTTAAGGGGGCAGCTATGGGTACAGCGCGTATTATTCGTTGTAACCCAATGGTGCCAGGAGGGCTAGATCCAGTACCAGACCATTTCACTTTACGTCGCAACCGTGAAGAAATGTCTGATGAAGACCGGGCATATTTAATTGCACAAATGGAGAAACATGACCACCACCATCATGAAGTAGAATAACAGAAAAACGTGGTAAGAAAACTTTTTGCAGCAATAGGCAACAGTTAGTGAATAAAAAGAAGGTGAGACAAAAGTCGTTTAGCATTGACGTACTGAACCAAAAGGCGAACAATAATGAAATATTATTGGAGACATTTGGGAAGTATCGGACAATGCTGACTTTTGGAATCCAATGATAAACGTTCTTATATAGCAAAGAGAGGCTGAGACATTTTTGTCCCAGCCTCTCTTTTATAAGAAATGATGTCAATTGGTAGTTGTATTAGCCTTTTTTACCTGCGGCTTGTCTGAACATATTCTCTACAACAATATCAAATATTTCTCCAATACTACTTCCATAAGTTAGCAAATCTCCAGGTTTGTTGGTATGAAAGTGTATTTTAATAAGATTTTCATCACCAACAACGAGCAGGCAATCACCTTGAAATTGCGCTTGTATCGTTTCTTGGATAGCTTGTTTGGATAAGTTTTCTCCTTCAATCAAAAATTGTGTATCGTATCGGAAGTTACCTAAATCCATTATGATTCTCCTTTCATTTTTAGCAACCGCAATCTGTACCGCAATCTGAAAGATCGTCTAAGTACATTTGATTATCGATGTAGTACTGTAACATGTCTTGGTCAAGGTCAATATTTTCTCTTGCAGCGATTTCATCAGCTATGACGGCAAAACGTTGTCTGTATTTGTAAATGTAGCATAGGATAACGCCTTCATGTTCAACTTGCGGTCCGACCATAAATAAGTTTGGATATATGGTTGATTCATCTATATGATTTAGAACAGGTCTTTGATTAGATTCCTCAAAGAGGTGTTTGATTAAGGGTGATTGAATTGTGGCAAATCCTGTAGCTAGAATGGGTTGTGCGATAGAATGGTAAATATTATTGTTGCTATCGACCATTTGGTAACCTTGTTCACTTTTAATAATGTTTTGTATCCTTACACCTCTCTGTATTTGAATCCAGTCTTTAAATTCTTCATACCGATTTCTTGTATAAATAGAAAGTCCCAAGCTTGGATCTGATGAAGTGGAATCAATTCCTGTGCTATCTGTATAGATAATCGATTTCTTTTTATTTTTAGCTAAATTGATTGCAGCATCAAAACCAGATTCGTTACCACCAATTATGGCATATGTATCTGTATCAGTTAGTTTGCTATAGTCCCCAAGACCTGTATAGTGAATACCCAGTTCACCACCCTTGATACCATTGATATTTGGGAAATGAAAATCACCAAGTGCAATAATTAAGTATTTAGACTTATATACTTCGTGGTTGCTAGCTAATAGATAGCCATCTTTGGTATAGAGAATTTCTTTAATTTCTTCATTTGTATAAATAGGCAAATTAAAATGCTGTGCGACTTCTGTAAGGTAGGCTGCGTACATTTTTCCAGATGGATGTTCATTATTGCTGAAATAACCCGGTGACGTATCAGGTGTGATAGCATTCAAATCTGGAAATCCAAAACCATTCGTATTAAAAGATGGGGAAATAAAATGGGTGCTAGATGGCCACTTTCTAAAAGAAGCACCAACCTGGCCTTTATCAATGACTTGTATATCTTCAATTCCTAACCTTTTTAATGTAGTTGCCATACCGATACCAGCGGCACCTGCCCCTAAAATGGTTACTAATGCATTATTCATCATTCATTGCCTTCTTTCTATTAAAATAAAGATTTGTGATAAACATACTTATTTTTGTCCCGATATAGGTAATTAATACCGTAACAGCTAGGGCCATTACTTGCACAATTAAGAATTCATTACTGTGCCAGTCGAAAATAAAACCAACTTGACCATTTGGTGTAAATGAAGGATCGGCAAAAAGGGCTAATCCTATTGTTCCTACTATGCCACCGATTGCATTTAGGATAAATGAATCAACAGGATCGTCAATCTGACTAATATTTCTTAAATGACATACAATTACACCGCTAAATAGGGTTACACCTAACATGGTGATCGGCGATACGTAACCGACAAGTGCCGTCGAGGTTACCAAACCTACCGTCATACCCGTTAATAAATCATCGATGGCCACTTTTTCCCTTTGAACCAGTAGAAATCCTAGGGCACTACTAAAAATAGCGAGCATGGTATTCAAGATGATTAACCCCATACTTGTATCAAGTGCTTCTAATGGGCCTAAATTAAAACCAAACCAACCAAAACAAATCAATATCGTGGCCATATAGTTGGGACTATAATCACTAAAGCGTTCTGGCACATCTTTTGATGTTAGAGGTGGATAATGCGTTAAAAGTAAGCTAGTGAGTCCAGCAGAAACGTGGACAACCATACCTCCTGAGAAATCTATAGCTCCCATTTGATTTAAAAATCCGTTATCATTCCATAATAAAAAGGTGAGTGGTACATAAACGAATAATAACCAAAGTGGCGTAAAGATGATAAAGAAGGGCCAGGTTACTTTATGAATTAAAGTACCGATAAACATACCTACCGCATATAAAAAGAAACATCCCTGTAAAAGGATAGATAGTATAAGATCAATATCACCAGCTTGTATTAAAGAGAAATAGTTTGAAATACTATCAAAATAGCCATTTCCCTGAAAAGATAAGACATAGCCAAATAGAAACCATGCTAAAAAAGCCACCGTCAGGCCAATTGTGGTCATGACTAAAGTGTCAGAAACTTTACTTTCCTCACTACTGCTAGCATATAGAATAGGTACGCTAAATAGCATTGGCCACATAATAATGACACAAATGTCTATAAATAAATAGTTAGACATTTTTATCCTCCTTTTTTGTAAATCGTAATCGTTACGATTTACCCCCATGTAGCGTATATTACGCATTAAATAAAATGATGTCAATATTTTTTTATATGAAAATATAGTCATCAATCCCTATGCTTAATAAGGGAAGAGAAAAAAGTCTTGTGGAAAGCTGGTATGAATGAGTACTTTTAGACAGGAAAAAGGATCGCGATATTTTCATCACGACCCTAGTCTAATAATGTTTATTTGAATATATTTTTTATGAAAAAAGCACAAAAATAGCGTATGGCAATTGCCATACGCTATTTCACCTTGTTAATAAGGATAGTCACATTCTAAACAAGTATGTGGCTATCCTTGTTTAGTTGAGTTCGTCAGAGCAACTAAGCGTCCGCTTCAGAATAATTTGCAGCTGATTGCATCAGCCACTACATTAGTCTTC
>NZ_KV786949.1:28455-45900 GCF_001806975.1 Aerococcus sp. HMSC10H05 | reverse complement strand
AGATTAGTTTGTAACTGACTGCGTCAGTCACTACACTAATCTTCCAACGGTTCATTTCTAAACGGTTTGTGTCACACCTTGTTTTTATTCTACGCCGAATTCTTTGCTTACTTGGTCTGCGATTCGTTTTGCATAGTTGTATGCTTCTTCGTCTGTTTGTGCTTCTACCATAACACGTAATAGGTTCTCTGTTCCTGAAGGGCGTACTAAGATACGGCCGTTGCCGTCCATTTCTGTGTTCACTTCATCAATAACTTGTTGTACAGTAGCGGAGTTCATTGCTTCTGTTTTACCTTCACGTGTTACACGTACGTTGATTAATTCTTGTGGGTAAGTCTTCATTTCGCTAGCTAGTTCAGATAATTTTTTGCCTGAAGTTTTTAATACATGTAGTAATTGTACTGCTGATAAAAGACCGTCACCTGTGTTGTTGTAGTCCATAAAGATAATGTGACCTGATTGTTCCCCACCAAGGTTGTAACCATGTTCACGCATTTCCTCCACTACATAACGGTCACCAACTTTTGTTTGTGGTGCTTTCATGCCAGCTTCTTCAACAGCTTTGTGGAAGCCAAGGTTAGACATTACAGTCGATACAATTGTATGATCATTTAATTTACCACGTTCGTTCAAGTATTTACCACAGATGAACATGATTTGATCACCGTCTACAAGGTTTCCTTCTTCATCAACTGCTAAACAGCGGTCGCCATCACCGTCGAAAGCCACACCAACATCAGCACCTGTTTCTTTTACAAGGGCTTGTAATTTCTCAATATGTGTTGAACCGACACCGTCGTTGATGTTGATACCATCTGGAGAAGTTGCCATGGTTGTAAAATCAGTACCTAAGTCAGCGAATAAACGGTTTACTAATGGAGAAGTTGCACCATTCGCGCCATCAACTGCTACTTTAATACCTGACAAGTCACCTGAGATAGTTGATGATAAGAATTCAAGGTATTTACCAACTGCACCAGGGTTAGCGATTACTGTTCCTAATCCTTCAGCTGAAGGGCGAGGTAAAGTATCTTTCTCTTGGTCTAATAAAGCTTCAATTTCTTCTTCTTGAGCATCAGATAATTTAAAACCATCGCTACCGAAGAATTTAATCCCATTATCTGGAGCAGGGTTATGGCTTGCTGAAATCATAACACCAGCAGTTGCGCCAGAAGTACGAGTTAAATAAGATACAGCTGGAGTTGTAATAACGCCTAATTGTTGCACTTCAATTCCTACTGATAATAAACCAGCAGTTAATGCTTGTTCTAATAATTGTCCTGAAATACGTGTATCACGGGCAACTAGAACGCGTGGATGTTCTACTTCTTCTGGTGCATGTTGCATTAACACGTGACCACCAAAACGACCCAATTTAAATGCTAATTCTGGTGTTAATTCTTCATTCGCTAAACCACGAACCCCATCAGTACCAAAATATTTTCTCATAATTTACTCCTTTGTTTTCGAAAGTGACTATCGATTTTCTTGTCGATTTCGTAATAGTATAACATTTTCTGTTTTATATTCAAAAGTCATAGATATATTTCTTGTCTAGAAAAAAGGCAATCTAGTTTACACTGGTTAATACTAGAAAAAACTAGCTAAAAAAGCAAGTATTCCATTAAACATATTTGCGCTAGGAGAGCCATTGACGCTTTCTGAGCTAGTTGAATGTATTTGGTCAGCTTGGACATTGCTGTTACCGTTTTGCAAGTGATCATTAACCCCCGTTATAACGCTTACCTCGCTACTACTAGAACTATTGCTTTCACCAGTATCACTACCACTGTCGGTATTTTCTTCAATGCTTGATTCTGTACTATTACTGGTATTTTCAGAACTAGTGGTAGATTCTGCATCACGCTCGTTTAAAGAGGTGTCTGAACTAGCATTATCTTCGCTTCTACTTGAAGAAGTACTAGAAGTTGAGGAAGACTCGTTATGAGTTGGGACTACTTGGACCCGGACGCTAGAAGGGTTTGCACTTGTTACGCCATCAGGTAGTACGATAGGGGCATCAATAGTTGTTGTTGAAGTAATAGATGACACATCAACTGTCGCTGTCACGCTATTCGTATTATTTATAGTAGCGTAATCACCTGATAAAATCGTATTTTCATTGTCTAAAATAGTGGTTTCATATGAATAACCATCTCTACCATTGATGACATTGGCCTCAATAGGTACGGACACGCCTTCAGGTGAAACTTGTACGGTTACATCTACTTCACTTGGGTCAGTATTGATATTTAAGATATCACCATTGGCATTTTCTGTGATAACAGTTGCTGTTGTGGTATAGTCTTCGGAAAGGTTATCAGGAATGTTGACTACTGTATAAACACGACGAACATTTTCAATATCAGAAGTAGAACCTGTAAGTGTTACGCTGTCTTGGCTCAAGCTAACATCTGTAATTTCGTACCCATCTGCCACAGCGGATTCATTGGACATTTCTACTTGAACAGGATATTCAGTAGTTTGCAAGGAATCGATTGAGATATTGACACTAGAAGGGGAAATTTCATAAGAAACTGCTTCTGAAACATTATCTAATTGTAATTGAATATAATGCGACCCTTCGCCAAGATCTGTTAAATCTTCCGTAATGACACGGAAATTATCAGCTTCAAGTGTTTGTTCAATTAAGTTTTTCGGACCAGATAAACTAACAGATACTGTATCAGGTAACCCAGTCACATAATACTCATCTACGTTTCCTTCTATATAAACAGGCACATTATATATAGTTTCTGTCGTTGCTTCGCTTACATTCTGAAAGAAACTCACTGGATTTTCAGAATACTGCTCAGCTTTTACGTAGACAAACATTAAGATCGATAGGACTAGCGATAAAATCAACAGGGCAATGCGATTGTTGTAAAACTTATTAATCATCTGACTTGCCACCTCCTGTTAATTGGTTAAACCAGTTGGTTAAGAAATTATCATTTGTTTCTTCGTCAGAAATATTGATAAAGTTATCCGCTAGTATGGTATACAGTTCATCTTGACTTAAATCGCGTGTAATTTCGCCACGTTCAGTAATTGAAATCCCGCCTGTTTCTTCGGAGACGACGATTGTGATGGCATCTGTTACTTCACTTAAGCCGACAGCAGCTCGGTGCCTAGTCCCTAATTCTTTAGGAATCTCTGAGTTCTCTGAAAGGGGTAGGTAAGAAGCGGCAGAAGCAATTTCTAAATCTTGAATAATCACGGCACCATCATGTAGGGGCGTATTTGGGATAAAAATGTTAATCAATAATTGAGATGAGATGGCTGAATCTAATCGAATTCCAGTAGCTGCGTATTCATTTAAGGGTTGCGAACGTTGTAGGGAAATTAAAGCACCAATCCGTCGTTTACCCATATATTCGCAAGCTTCAACTAAATCGCGTACCATTTTTTCATTCGGGTTACGGGCACCTGCCCCACGTTTACCAGCAAAGAACTGTTGCCCTAAATGATCTAATCCTCGTCTGATTTCAGGTTGGAAAATGACAATAGCACCAACGACAGACCATTGGATGATATTATTCATGATCCAATCTACCGTCTTCAATTGGAAGAGGGTGGAAATTATCTTAATCAGTAAGAATATAAAAACCCCATTTAAAATATTGAAAGCTTTCGTATTCTTTAGAATCTTCAAAAGCTGGTAGATAAACAACCAAACAATTAAAATATCAATAAGATTGAAAACATTTGTCCAGGAAATAATACTAGACCAATCTATTTGCATGCGTCTATCCTCCATTCTAATTTTTTCACTATAAAGTATACCATATCAGTCTTTGATCGATAGAAACATAAGACATATTTCCCAAAAATGTTTATAATAATGGCAATAAGTAATCTTGAGTGAAGGAAGGATGTCATGTTACTAGGACAATTGATTATGGATGCGAAACAAGTTACTCGAAAAGAAAGCAAGCGACTATTAAAAAAAGGTCTTGTGACTGTGGATCAAGTTGTAACTACTCAATTTGCTTCAGTTGTTGACCCTGCTTGGCACGTGATTACTGTAGACCAACAAGTCATTAGTAGTGATTTTGGCCATACCTATTACTTGGTACACAAACCAAAAGGATATCTGTCAGCTAATAAAGACCAACAATATCCAACGGTGATTGACTTGATTCAAACAACTGAAAATCCAGGAAATTTAGCCATAACCGGTCGTTTAGATAGAGACGCCCACGGGTTAGTTTTTGTTACTAATAATGGACAGCTTCACTACATCTTTCAACAACCAAAATTTGATATCCAAAAAACCTATCGGGTCACTGTAAATGGTCCAATTAATGAAAGAATGATTCAGCAATTTAAAGTTGGTATTGTCTTCGACGATGGGACTATCTGTAAGCCGGCAAAGCTTGAAATCATTTCGACTAGCTTGCAAACTTCCACTGCTTTAGTGACCATTTTAGAAGGACGCCGTCATCAAGTGAAGAAAATGTTTCTTGCTTGTGGTGTTAAAGTAACTGATTTATTTCGGGAGAAAATAGGTGAGTTAAGTATTGGGTATTTAGAGGAAGGAGACTATCGTCAACTTAAGAAATCAGAGATACAATATCTGAAAAATATTTTCCTTCTATATAATAGACGTAGAGAAAGTCATTATGAAGCCAATATTATCTGAGGTAAAAAAGTCTTGAATATTTTAAAATAAACTATTGAAATCTATCATATCTGATGATATACTACTTAAGTACGATATTTTTGAGAGGTTAATGCTCAAGGATACGTTGATATATGGAGGGATAGCGAAGTGGCCAAACGCAGCGGACTGTAAATCCGTTCCTTCGGGTTCGAAGGTTCAAATCCTTCTCCCTCCATTACATTGGGATATAGCCAAGCGGTAAGGCAACAGACTTTGACTCTGTCATTCGTTGGTTCGAATCCAGCTATCCCAGTAATATAAAACAAGAAGACTAGGCGAGCGCCTGGTCTTTTTTATTGATTTGAGATACGTAAATACCTGATAGCTTATCTAAATATTTGTATTATCTGATCTTTAAACAGCATATTTCGCAAATAATATAAGTTATGTTACAGAACTATTGCGAATTGACACAAATTTAAACGTGTATATATGGGGCTTCTGAGTAGTTTTGTTTATTTAATTCATAATAAAAACGTGTATTTTTCAAATAATTTGTCATAAATTGTAAAAAACATCACTCTTATCACTTTATATATATAACCTTAGCTTTATTCTGTTACAGAAATGTTACAAATTTACACAACGTTTTCAAAAATGCCAGATTTAATTTCAAGGCAGTTAAGAGGCTTTAACAGATACCTGATTTACATGACTAAAAAAAAAGCCTGTGCTAACATATTGCTTGTGGATGAGACAGGTGGTGTCCATCTAGAATATAGTCGCACAATATAGATGCGGTAAACAGCCTGTCATCAATAAGATGACAGCAGACAGTTAAAAATAAATTTAAAAGCAGTATTCTTATAAGGAGAGTATTATATCAATGAAATTGAACAAAATTATCTTAGGTACGTCATTTGCATTAGCAGGTTTATTCGCCGCTACAAACAACAACAACGTAGAAGCAGCTACTTGGTCTGCTCGTACAGTATCTGAAGTTTCAGCTGATTTAGAAGCTACAGATGATACAACGACTTCATACACTATTCAATACGGTGATACTTTAGCAGCTATCGCTAAAGCTTCTAACGTAAGTGTAGATGCATTAGTTGCTATCAATGACATTCAAAACGCTAACGTAATCTTCCCGGGAACTAAACTTTCATTTACAAAAGATGAAACAACTGGTGAAGTTAACGAAGTAACAGTAGAAGACGCTACAACTGAAGAAGCAACTACTTATGATGTAGCTGAAGAAGTGGTCACTGAAACTACTTATGAAGCGCCAGCAGAAGAAACAACTGCTCCAACTACTTCATACTCTAGCAATTCAGCTAAGGAAATCATCGCACAACGTGAGTCAGGTGGATCATACACTGCTACTAACGGTCAATACTATGGTCGTTACCAATTAAATCCTACATTAGTAGCTTACGGTGCATCTCCAGCTGAGCAAGAAGCTGCCGCTGACAAATATGTTGCTGAACGTTATGGTTCATGGGAAGCTGCTTTAGCTTTCTGGGATGCAAACGGTTGGTACTAAGATAAAGTTTCTTTTATTATAGAAATGTTTATTTAAATATATAGAAAAGAGTCAGGTTATTCCTGGCTCTTTTTCGTATTTTTACAATATAGTTAGCGGATGCCCTATATAGCTTTTTAAGAGAAGGTTAAGTTATAGTCGTTGGCATCTAAAATGGTTGACAATAACTTTTTGCATTTATAAAATGTAAAGAGCTATTACTTTTAATAAAATCCTAAACAGCTTTGTTGGGATAGCGCCAGGCTTGCTTAGCAAGTGACGAGGACTGAATTGATCGAAATGTTCGGCGGATGATTCAGGGGTTGTACAATCCACAGGTGGGAACAAAGTAAGGCAATCAATGATCTAGACCATCATTTTGTCTTATCAAATTACCGCCACGTACGTAGTAGCCAAATAAAAAAATGCGATCAGACACCTATATGGATAGGGTCTAATTTTATGTCGCCAAATTAGGAGGAAACTGCAACATGTGTGGTATTGTAGGTTATATTGGAAATGGATCAGCTCAAGAGGTATTGCTAAACGGTTTAGAGCGTTTAGAGTATCGTGGTTATGATTCAGCAGGTGTATACGTTGTCGATGAAAATGGTCAAAATGGTCATTTATTTAGACAAGAAGGACGTATCGCTAAACTACAAAATGAAGTGGACATGTCATTAGATGCCCATACAGGTATTGGACATACACGTTGGGCAACCCATGGTGAACCAAGTGTTCGCAATGCCCATCCACATCAATCTTCAACAGGTCGTTTCACATTAGTACATAATGGTGTGATCGAAAACTACCGTGAAATGAAAGAAGACTACCTATCTGACGTGACTTTCCACTCAGATACAGATACAGAAGTAGCTGTTAACTTAATCGAACACTTTGCCCTTACTGAAGATTTGAATGCTGAAGCAGCATTCTTGAAAGCTTTAAACGTTATTGAGGGTTCATATGCATTTGCATTAATTGATTCAGCACAACCAGGTGTTGTATTTGCAGCGAAAAATAAATCACCTTTATTAATTGGTAAAGGATCTGACTTCAATACAATCGTTTCTGATGCAATGGCATCAATTGATTTAACTGACCAATACGTTGAAATTCATGACGGTGAAATGGTTGTTTTAACTGAAGAAAACGTTACAATTAAAGACTTAGCTGGCGAAGTCATTGAACGTGCGCCATATACTGCACAATTAGACGCCAATGATTTAGATAAAGGGACATACCCTTACTACATGATTAAAGAAATCGATGAACAACCAGCTGTAATGCGTCGTATTATCCAAGAATATACAAACGACAATAACGAATTGACTGTTGATCAAGAAATTATTGACGCTATTAAAGCAAGTGACCGTATTTATATTATCGGTGCCGGTACTTCTATGCATGCAGGTTTAGTTGGTAAAAATATCATTGAAAAAATGGTAAATATTCCAGTTGAAGTGCATGTCGCATCTGAATTTGCTTACAATATGCCTGTATTAAGTGAAAAACCATTCTTTATTTACTTAACACAATCTGGTGAGACTGCAGATAGCCGTCAAGTATTGGTTCAAACGAATAAATTAGGCTATAAATCACTAACAATCACAAACGTAAAAGGCTCTACTTTATCACGTGAAGCTGATTACACCTTATTATTACATGCAGGTCCAGAAATCGCTGTAGCATCAACTAAAGCATATACTGGTCAAATTGCAGTAATGGCTGTATTAGCTGAAGCCTTACGTCGTGATTTAGGATTTGAAGCGCAATTCGATATGGAATATGAATTATCAATTATCGCTAACGCTATTCAAGTAATAATTGATGATAAAGATGAAATTCATGAATTAGCGACTGAATTATTCACTGATAAAGCAAGTGCCTTCTACATCGGTCGTGGAATTGACTACGAAGTCAGTCGTGAAGCTGCCTTGAAAGTAAAAGAGATTTCATATATCCAAGCTGAAGGTTTCGCTTCAGGTGAATTGAAACACGGTACAATCTCACTTATCGAAGATGGCACGCCAGTAATTGGTGTAATCACTCAAGAGAATACCGCTGCTCACTCTCGTGGTAATATTGAGGAAGTACGTTCTCGTGGAGCGAATACATTAATCATCTCTATGGAAGGATTAGACCGTGAAGGTGACGATATTGTCATCCCAGCAGTAGAACCATTGTTATCTGCACTTGTATCAGTCATTCCAACGCAATTACTAGCATACTATGCGTCACTAGACCGCGGTTTGGATGTAGATAAGCCACGTAACTTAGCGAAATCAGTAACAGTAGAATAAAACAGATGAATATAGCTTTTTTGAAGAGTAGTAGAGAAAACCTACTACTCTTTTTATAAACAAATAGCCTATGACAGACTTGGCGTCAAGTTTGTCATAGACTATTTGTTTTTATTTTAAAGGTAACTTAAAGTCTTTATTTACTTAATAAACTTGCAGCTGCACTATCTAGATAAACAGTTACGTTAGGGTGTTCTTGTAATAAACTTGCAGGCACATCTTCTGTCACAGGACCTTCAATCATATCTTTCACAGCTTGCGCTTTAGATTCCCCAAAAGCTAATAATAAGATGTGTTTAGATTGCATAATAGACGCTAATCCCATTGAGAAGGCTTGTGTTGGTACATCTTCAACTGAATCAAAGAAGCGCGCATTTGCTTGAATAGTACTGTCTGTTAAATCTACTAATTGTGTTTTTGTCTCGCGAGAAGAACCAGGTTCGTTGAAGCCGATATGCGCATTTTGTCCAATACCTAAGATTTGTAAATCAATTGGATGTTCATCTAATAATGTGTTATAGCGAGCAAGCTCTGCTTCAACATCAGTTGCTAAACCATTAGGGATGAAAGTTTCTTTGAAAGGTTTCTTACTGAAAAGGTGCTTATTCATAAAGGTTGCGTAACTTTCTGGGTGGTCAGCAGATAAACCATAATACTCATCTAGGTTTAAAGCGGTTGCATCGCTAAAGTCTAAATCAGAAGCTGTAATATATTCATATAAGTCTTCTGGTGTTGAACCTGTTGCTAAACCAAAAGTTGTTGCACCATTGGCTAATGCTTGTTCAAATTCATGAAAAACCTCTTTAGATGCTTCTTTTGCAGTATCAAAAATCTTAATATCCATAAATAATCCTCCTAAAATATGCCTTTATCAAGATCGAATCTTTATTTTCAGTCTATCATAGAAAGGTCGAAACAGGAACAAGGAAAAAGTGTCATGATGAAATGTGCCAAACTTACATGCCTAATGAATTGTAACCGGTTCCGATTCTAGATAAGGTAGAGGTGTATTAAACAAAGGAGGGGAACGCTTATGTCGGAGAAAACCAAAGATTCAGGTTTAAAGGCGTCAATTCAAAAATTAGGTTCTTATTTATCCAGTATGGTTATGCCCAATATTGGGTCATTTATTGCGTGGGGGATTATTACAGCACTCTTCATTCCAGATGGTTGGATTCCAAATGAAGCATTAGCCAACTTAGTTGGTCCAATGCGTGACTACCTATTACCTATTTTAATCGGTTATACTGGTGGTTCTATGGTATATGGCCAACGCGGAGCGGTAACAGGTGCTATCGCTACTATGGGTGCAGTTGTTGGTGCATCAGAAATTGTGACAGGTCAACCAACAGTACCAATGTTTATTGGGGCAATGGTTTTAGGTCCTCTAGGGGGTTGGCTAATTAAAAAATTTGATGAAAAGTTCCAAGATAAAATCCCATCAGGTTTTGAGATGTTGGTCAATAACTTTTCAATCGGAATTATTGGATTCTTATTAGTGTTACTTGGCTTCTACGCTGTTGGGCCGTTCGTTTCCGGAATGACAACAATCTTTGCAACAGGTGTAGACTGGATTATTCAAAGACGCTTATTACCATTAGCCAATGTGTTTATTGAACCAGCAAAAATCTTGTTCCTGAACAATGCGTTGAATCATGGTATTTTAACACCACTAGGTTCACAACAAGTAACTGAAACTGGCCGTTCAATTCTTTATTTATTAGAAGCGAACCCAGGACCTGGTCTAGGTATTCTATTGGCCTTTACAGTATTTGGTAAAGGTTCAGCGAAATCTTCAGCACCAGGTGCGATTCTTATCCACTTCCTAGGTGGTATTCACGAGATTTACTTCCCATATGTTATGATGAAACCATTATTATTCTTAGCAGTTATTGCTGGTGGGGTTTCATGTACATTGACTTTCCAATTATTAAACGCAGCTTTAACCGGACCGGCATCACCAGGATCAATGATCGCTATTATCGGCATGACAGCACCAGGAGCTTATATTGGTGTAATCGGTGGTGTTTTAGTAGCAACAATTGTTTCATTCTTAGTAGCGGCGCCAATTATTAAAATGGACCGTGCACAAGATGAAGATAACTTTGAAGCAAGCCAAGCAGCAGCAAAAGCAGCTAAGGCAGATTCAAAAGGCCAATCTTCTGAGGAAACAAATGCTGGCTCAGCGTCAGTTGAAGGTGAAATTCCTGCACCAGAAGATATTAACAGCATTATTTTCGCATGTGACGCAGGTATGGGATCTAGTGCCATGGGTGCCTCATTGTTACGTAAGAAAGCGAAAAAATTAGGTTATGACATGTCTATCACGAATACGGCTATTTCGAAATTAGAAAATCAAGCGGGTGTTCTGGTGATCACTCAAGAAGAATTAACTGATCGAGCTAAGCGACAAGCACCTTTAGCATCTCACGTATCTGTGGGGAATTTCCTAGACGGTGACCGTTATGATGAAATCTTAGGTGAAATGCAAGCAGCCTCTCAAGAAGCAGCAAGCCCAGTAGCTGAAACAGCAGATGCGTCTAGTGTTGAAGAAGAAGTACATGCAAATGTAGCTTTAATTCAAGTGCCTTTCCATGAAGATAAACCATCAGCTTCAGTTATGGCAGCTTCAAACTTACGTAATGAATTGAAGAAATCGGGATCTGACCTTTTAGCTGAAGCAGTGCCATTTGCACAATTACAAAATAATCCGCAAACTTTGATTATTGTTGATGCGGACACTGCTAAACCAGCAAAAGAAGTTGCACCAAAAGCTCAATTTGAAGAAGTGATAAAACTTTATGAGCAAAACCAATACAGCAAGTTGTTAGATAAGGTAAATTAGTCATATCAATAACAGGTAGATTTTGACTAAGGAGCGATTGAAGTGTATTTTACAGAGCGAGAAAAGAGTATTTTGAATTTATTATTGGCATACCCAAAAGGTGTGACGCAGCAAGATATTCAAGAGGAACTCGATATCAGCAAACGCACAGTGTATCGTGAAATTAGCCATATTGAAGCGTCGCTTAGACCACTCAACTTGCGGTTAGATAAGCCGAGAAATGAAGGTTATTACTTAATTGGTAGCGATGAGGATAAAGCTGCATTGAGTGATCATATCAATGCGCATCCTTATGGTGATTTATCTAAGGCTCAAAGACAAAATGCGATTGCCTTAATGGTTTTATTGGGTCAAGGTTTAAGTACAGTTGATGCTATGGCCTATGATTTTTCTGTGAGTACACGGACATTGAATACTGATATGGCTAGTGTAAAATCAAGTCTTAGTGAGTATGATATCCAAATTGAAACGTTTAGTCACGCTGACTTAACAGTTCAAGGCGAGGAAACAGTTATTCGCCAATTAATCGTGAATCTCTTAGATTACAATATTAAAGAAATTGATTTCTTTCTTTATTTTAATCAAATGTCTGAAGAAAATCAGTTACCTCATTCAGAGGACGCTTTTTTCATTCAATTAATACCAAGAGAGATATATGAAATGGCACATAAGGTCTTTAAGTCAGATGCGATTCATCATAAGTTGTCTAACTTACCAGATAACCAATTAAAGACAATTATCATCAGTTTTATGGTGAATATTTTTCGTATCCAAAAAGGGCATAATATTTATAGTGAAGTTCTAGTGAAAGACCAGTCCAGTCATTTCATCCGGCTATCGCATCAGATGTATGAGATTATTGCCAAAGAAATGAAACTAGTGATTGATTTCAATGAGCGTCATATGTTTGCGCGTCAATTGGAAGGGATGAATTTTAATCGTCCACAAAATATTTTCTCCAATAACTTTGATACGGAGTTATCCTACCGTGTAGCGGAACTAACGAGAAAAGTATCTACTAAAACCGGTTATGACTTTAGACAGGACAATCGTTTGTTTGAAGATTTATTGACGCATTTAAATGCAGCTTTAAAGCGTTTAGATCAAGCAATTTCAAGTGATGATATAATCTTAGATAAGATGATTGCGGGCTATCCTAATCTGCATGAAGCAGTAGACCATTCTTTAAAGGAAGTTTTTCGGGATGTAACTTTTACAAAAGAAGAGACGGCTTATATCATTATTCATTATGCTTCGTCTATTGAACGTCAGCCGATATCACGTAATTTAAAAATTGTTATCTTGAGTGCTGGTGGGTTCGGGACTAGCAAAATCTTAGAAAGTCGTTTTTCCAATAAGATTCCGGAAGTGAAGCAGGTAGATATTGTGAAAGTTTCGCAGATGTCGAAGGTGGATTATGATCAGTATGATTTGATTTTATCCACTAGTTTCTTAGCTGGATTTAACTATCCTTATCAAGTGATATCTCCCCTACTATTGGATGATGAAATTATGGCAATTCGACAGGAAATTAAGCGCTTATCACAAACCAAAGAACGAACGCAATCGAGTCAACAGACACATGGGTTAGCTGATATGCAGTTTGAACGGCTTTATCAATTAGTGAATACAGCCAATAAGATTCTAGAAAAATTTGATATTCACCAAGTCCAATCTAGGGAAACAATTGAAGCGAGCTTATTACAAATTATCAAGAGCTTGTCCAAGCAGATAGTAGATGATCCAAATCAAGTGACAAAACGAGTGGTTGAACGCTATTTGGAAGCGCCTATTGGGATTCCGCATTCAAATATTGCCTTATTCCACTCGACGAATCCACATGTAAAGGAAGCTTTCTTCTCTATTTATGAACTAGACCAACCTTTTGAAATCTTGGGAATGGACCGAATGACAATTGAATTAAAAAGAATCTTATTATTATTGGCCCCCGAACCACTATCCTGGGAAAATGAATTGTTGTTAGGTAAGATATCATCTTCTATTATTGATAACGATTTGAATACGGAGATTTATAAGAGTGGCACAAAAGCCATTGTTTTACAATTACTGAGTGCACTATTTGTAGAAGAAACCACAACATTTGAATAACAGGGTGTGAGACAGAGCGTTCAGCCAGGAGACGGTGGAAGAAATAGGTGTAGTGATGGCACATCACGCAAGCTATTTCTGAAGCGGACACCTGGCTGCTCTGACGAACCCGACTGAACAGGGTGTGAGACAGGGCGTTTAGACTCGTAACTTCTGACGCATTTAAGCGAGTAAGCGCTAAAGCACTAACTCGCTCATAAACTGGAAGGATTAGACGAAGTGATTAAAAATCGCGTAGTCTAATCCTGAAGTGGCACGAGTCTGACATTTGGATCTCAACTAAAGGGTGTGAACGTCTAACCCGACTAAAGTAAATATAACCACAGGTACAAACAAAATCATAAAAGGATGTGATTGAATGGAATTGAAAAAAGAGTTAATTCAGTTAAACAATACATTTTCTTCAAAAGAGGAAGCCATTCGTGCTGCTGGCCAATTATTGGTTCAAGACGGTGCGGTTGATGCGGATTATGTAGAGGCCATGATAGCGCGTGAGCGTATTGTATCAACATATATGGGGAATTTTGTAGCTATTCCACACGGTACAGATGAGAGTAAAAACCACGTGAATCATACGGCAATTTCTTTCGTGCAAGTACCAAAGGGTATCGATTTCTCTGAGGATGGTAAGGAAGAAAAATTGGCTTTGGCTGTTTTCGGGATTGCTGGTGTGGGCGATGACCATTTAGATTTATTATCTAAAATTGCAGTCTTCTGTTCTGACGTAGCTAATGTTGTGCGTCTAGGAGATGCAAAAACGGCTGAAGAAGTGATTGATATGTTGAAGGAGGTTGAAGCGTAAATGAAAGCTGTACATTTTGGTGCTGGTAATATTGGTCGTGGATTTATAGGTGAAATTTTACATAAGAATGGCTTTGACATCACTTTTGTAGATATTAATGAAACGTTAATTGATGCCTTAAACGCCCGTGATAGTTATAAAATTGAATATGCTGATGATGCCCATCAACGCTTAACTGTTACTGATTTCAGTGGTATAAATAACGGAAAAGATCCCGAAGCGGTGTCTCAAGCGGTAGCTGAAGCAGATATTGTGACCACAGCTATTGGGCCTAATATCCTACCTTACATTGCTGAATTAATTGCTAATGGGATTAAATTACGTCGAGAAAATGACGATACACGTCCAATGGATGTTATTGCTTGTGAGAACATGATTGGTGGAACAGACTTCTTAAATGAAAAAGTATCTGCTTACTTCGATGATGCGGACCGTGCTTACGTTGACCAATATATTGGTTTCCCCAATGCAGCGGTTGACCGTATTGTGCCTATGCAAAGTCATGAAGATCCATTGTTTGTATCAGTTGAACCTTTCAGCGAATGGGTAATTGACAAAACGAATATGAAAGGAACTCAAATCGAACTTGACGGTGTATTATACGTAGATGATTTACTGCCTTATATTGAGCGTAAATTATTCTCAGTGAATACAGGGCATGCTACAACAGCTTATACTGGTAAACACTTTGGTTATGAAACTATTGATCAAGCGCTAGAAGATGAAAAAGTCTTACAACAATTAAAAGCTGTCTTAGCAGAAACAGGGGCTTTATTAGTTGAAAAATGGGGATTTGACCAAGAAGCACATGCAGCTTATGTCAATAAAATTGTGGGACGTTTCCAAAATAGCCACATTTCTGACGCCATCACCCGTGTTGCTCGTACACCGATTAGAAAATTAGGCTATGATGAACGTTTTATACGTCCAATTCGTGAGGCAAAAGAACGTGGCTTAACTTACGATGCTTTGCTGTCAACTGTAGCTTATATCTTTGAATATAATGATGCAGGAGACGAACAAAGTCAAGAGTTGCAAAAAATGTTGGCAGAACAACCACTTAACCAAGTGATTCAAACGGTTACTAGTCTTGAAGATGTAGATTTAATAGCTGAAATTGAAGGCAAGGTTCAATAATTGCTTCTTGGTAAAAAGTTTAGCCGTTTTTATTCGACATTCAGTGATTTTTAGCTTATTCTTTACTTATAAGTGTTGGAAGAATCCAATGTTGAAGGAGCGATAAATATGCGACAAATTGCGATCCAATTATGTTTCAACGACCAAGCTGAAGAAGCAGTTAAATACTATACTAAAATTTTTGACCAAAGTGAGATTACTCGTGAAATCCATTACCCAATGCCTAAAGGTGAAACTGTAGCTTACGATTTTACGATCGAAAATCAAGCATTTGCAGCTTTTAATGGGGGTCCTGATTTTAAAATGAATCCCTCATTCTCCTTGATGGTATCGCTAGATACTGCCGAAGAAGTAGATGCTTTATACGCTAAATTGGCAAAAGGTGGAAAAGACTTGATGCCTTTAGATACTTACCCGTTTAGCGAACGCTATGCTTGGGTAGAAGATCAATTTGGTTTATCATGGCAAATTATGTTGGCACCGGATGTGCCTAAAAATCATAAAATCCGTGTATCTCTATTATTTGCTGGTCAATATTGTGGTCAAGCAGAGCAAGCTTTAAAGGATTATGCAACGATTTTTCAAAAGGCAGCGCCAGGTCAAATCCATTATTACCAAGAAGATGAAACTCAAGATGCGCGTGCTAAAGTGAAGTATGCCGAGTTAAATGTTGGCGACCAACAATTAGTCTTTATGGACCATGGATTTGGTAGTGATGAAGAATTTTCTGAAGCGATTTCCTTCCTAATCGTTGCTGGTGCGCAATCAGAAGTAGATTACTATTGGGAAAAATTATCAGCTGACGAAGAAGCTGAGTCTATGGGGTGGTTGAAAGATCATCATGGTATTTCTTGGCAAATAGTGCCACAAGCCTATTTACAAATCATGGAAACAGCTACTGAAGCACAAAAGAAACGGGTACTAGAAGCATTATTTAAAATGAAAAAAATGAATGTAGCCAGTTTAGAAAATGCCAAATTTGGTATCGGTTAATAAGCAATGCGGAAGTGAGACCTGTGTCTATTGTGACATGGGTCTTCTTGATTGTAAGGGGTTTTATTTTGGTTTAAAAATATTTCTATTATAATATATATAGAAATACAATTTAGAAAGGGGTCTTTCAATGGAACTAGGTTTAGCAGGAAAAGTAGCGATTATTACAGGGGCTAGCCGTGGCATCGGATTTGAGACAGCTAAGTCATTAGCGAACGAAGGGGCTGACGTGACAATTGTTGCCCGTCGTGAGGATCGTCTCATTGAAGCGCAAAGAGCGATTCAAGAAATTACCGGTCGCAAAGTCCATTATGTCGTTGGAGACGTAACGGTCGAAGAAGATGCTAAAAGAGTAGTTACTGAGACAATCGATCAATTTGGTCGTATTGATATTTTAATTAATAATGCGGGTGGCTCATCTGCCCATAGTTTCGATGCAGTCGATAATGCTGAATGGCAACGAGACTTGAATATTAAAATATTTGGTGTAGTGAATTTTACCCGTGAAGTATTGCCATATTTTAAGAAACAAAATTCAGGAGCTATAGTGAATTTAACCGCTATAGCAGGTAAGACACCTCCAGCCAATTCATTACCAACGTCAACTAGCCGTGCTGCTGGTCTTGGCTTAACAAAGGAATTGAGTAAGGAATTAGGTCAGTATAATATTCGTGTGAATGCTGTTTCTATTGGTTTAGTGCGCAGTGAACAAATCGAGAAACGTTGGCAAGATAATGCGCCTGATCAAACTTGGGAAGAATTTTCTAAAAGCCAATCAGCGAATACACCTTTAGGTCGTATTGGTGAAACGGTGGAAGCTGCCAATGCTATTACGTTCTTAGTGTCTGATGCAGCTTCTTATATTTCAGGTGTGGCACTCAACATTGATGGTGGCGCCGCTTCTGTAATGTAAATATGTTTTACGGGTAACGGGCTTTGTAGAAGAATAAATGTTTAGATTAGTATGATTAACGACCTAAAGTAGAAGAGGCTGGGACAAAAATGTCTCAGCCTCTCTTTACTATATAAGAACATTTATAATTGGGTTCCAAAAGTCAGAATTGTCCGATACTTCCGAAATGTCTCCAATAACATTTCGTTATTGTTCGTCTTTTGGTCCAGTAC
>NZ_KV786949.1:0-28435 GCF_001806975.1 Aerococcus sp. HMSC10H05 | reverse complement strand
AATTCTAAACGACTTTTGTCTCACCTTCTTTTGCGTCCAAATAGAATTTGTAAGTCAAGAGTAATACCAGCTAATGCCATTGCTTCTGTAATTTGATGTTCATTTGCATGCCACATTAATGGCGTCATTTGAATTAAATCACGTAACTGCTCTTTGTTTAATGGTCGATATTGTTGATAATGACTTTGACCAAAGTCGTTGAAGGTCGCTTTAAATTTAGCGATGGATGCAGAAGTGTTTTGTTTTTGTTCATCCACTGGTAGCATAATTTCCCGTAGTTCTTTTAAATAGTTAGGGCCGGGTACGATTTTTAGCGCCCAACCTTGGTCTGAAAGTGCTCGGTTTAATTCAGCGTAGTTAGAAGGTGAAAGGATAGTAAGCGTACCTTCTACTTGACCATCTTTAAAGGGTAATTTACTTAAATCAGCGACTATCCAAAGGGCGTTGGTATAGTGTTTGGCAGCAGAAAGGATGCCATCTTTAGCTAAGTCTAAGCCTAGAAATTGTGGCATTTGCTCTTGATTGTTAGCCACATGTACCTGCCAAGTTTGTGCTAGTTGGTGAAGGTGACTACCTTCTCCAGTGCCTAAGTCAATTAGGTTTTTAACTTGTGTTAAGTCTACCTCTTTTTCAATTAATAGGTCTATGATTTGTGGGTAAATACCGGCGTATAGACTTGCATCTTGCATGATTCGTTGGCGAGCAGTGAAGAGGTTGCTGTTGTAGTGTGCTTCTTGGTGGTTGGGTGCAAGGTTAATGTAACCTTGTTTAGCAATGTCAAAGCTGTGATTGTGATCGCAACGGACTTGATTATGGCTAAAAGAAAGATTGCTTTTGCAGATAGGGCAGATCATGCGCGATGCCCAGTAATTAAATTTTTGAATTGCTTGTGTACGTTTTGATTCCATAGTTCACCTTTTTGAATTTGTCATAGTTCTCACTTTTATTATAGCATGTTAGAATAGACTTATTAATGATGATTCATGAGTTGGGTGCTGGCTATTTTTGTTTGCATGCTAGTTAATCATAATGATTTGAGAAGTGAGGGAATATGCGAAATAGAGATAAAAGATGGCTATATAGCGGATTCATAGCTAGTGTGATGAGCCTATTGCATGTGATGTTGGAGCTATGGTTTCCAAATCCTAGTTTCCAAGCAATCCTCGGGGATGGTTTGGCGGTGCAACAGGGGTTCTATTATCCAGCTTTATTTATAGTTTATTTGCTAATATATACATTCATGACGTATGCTTACTATCTAATTGACTTTCGTTTGCCAGGAACGAAAGGGACGAAAGTAATGCTTTATGTCATCTCCGAATTGTTAATTCTGTTAGTTTACCGGGCTGAACCCTTGCCACACTTAGTGGATATAGACTGGGTGATCAATCCGATTAAAATAATGTTGATTTTTATCATACAAGGTCAGTTGATTTACTGGTTAATGGCTCGCCAACGGTTGATGTATAAGCCAAAACCCTTTTTCTATACGAGAGGTTTACATGTCTACATACTCGTTTTTGCGATCATGCGGCTAGTGGCTTATCTAGGCCTAGGTATTTATGGAGTAGATGATGGGCAGTTACCAATGGCTGTTCTTTGGGCTGGTATTATGGGGCTTGCGATTGGCTTATCTTTTGGTGCAATACAGCGGTTTATTATCCGTCAAAATCAAATTGGAAAGACTAACCAGTTTGCCCTACAATTTTTTGCTTGGCTTGCAATCGCCAATTATGCCATGATGTATCTACGTTATGATGTCGGCATTTTTGATTTACTAGCTCGTCTAGGATTGGATATTGCAGCTGTTTGGATTGCGACCTTTATCGTGCTCCATTGGCAAATCAATGAGCGCACACCTGTATATCCATTAGACACAAATTCACAAATATAAGTAGTTGTTGGCTAGGACCCTGCTGTCCTAGCTTTTTTTACAAAAAAATGCCCGCTAATCAGCTAGCGAGCAATAAGATCGTATTATGTTTCTTGTTCTTCTGCATATACTCGGTCTAACACTTGTTGGAATACTTCAACAGGTTGGGCACCTTGCACTGCGTATTTATTATTAAATACAAAGAAAGGGACACCTTGAACGCCAACTTCACCTGCGCGGAAGATATCAGCAGTGGCTTCAGCTTGGAATTGATCTTCACTAGCTAAAATTTCACGGACTTTGTCTCCATCTAAACCGACTAATTTAGACAGCGAAATGATTGTATCTTCGTCGCTAATTAATGCACCATCTTCGAAGTAAGCTGTATAGAATGCTTTAAAATATTCGCCGTCTCTACCTTGTGTTTTCGCATATTGGAATACACGATGTGCAGGCATGGTGTCGGCCATCTTCATATCAGAAAAGTTGAAGTTTAAGCCAGTAGCAGTAGCCATTTGTATGACTTGTTCGTTCATTTGCACTGCCTGTTCAACAGTAGTCCCTTTTAAATCTGCAAAAGCTTCATAGAAGTTTTTGCTTGGATCATATTTTGCACCAGGCATTAATTCGAATGATTTGTGCTCAATCGTAATTTCATCTGCGTGGGCAAAGTTAGCCATTGCGCGTTCCAAGTGCGTTTGTCCAATATAACAGAACGGACATACGAAATCAGCCCAAATTGTAATTTCCATGAAAGTAAATCACTCCTTATCATTTTTTATTTGTGATCTTTACTTGTTTGATTATTTTTAGCTTCTTGTTCTTGATCATCTTTCTCCTTATCGCCATCTCCATCACCGTCAATATTAACGATAGAGGCAAACAAGTCTTCTAACTCAGTAGATTTACGGCTTTCGATACCCATGGTAACGCTCCTCTCTGCAATTTACTTCTAGGAAATATTATAAGGACGTCTATTAAGGAATGCAAAGACTAGGTACTAAGGTGAGGGGAATTGCTAATAGTGGGATAGGCGCTAAATGTTCGTCTTTACTGGGGAAATAAAAAAGGCCAAAGAAAATATTTACATTTTCTTTGACCTAATTATCTATAAATTACAACAAAAATCTAGTAGTCATAACCATATGGGTTATCAAATAAATCTAGACCTTTCAAATCGTCCACATTTTGTGAACCTGTTAATTGCATTACACGTTCTAAGTCTTTTTGGAAGTAGTCAAGTACTGAATAAGCACCTTGCCATCCACCTAAAGCTAAACCAAATAATACTGGACGACCTAAAGCAACAACGTCTGCACCGGAAGCTAAAGCTTTAGCAACGTGTTCACCACGACGTACACCTGAATCAAAGACGATTGGTACACGTTTGTTTACACGTTCTGCAATAGCTGGCAGCGTATCAAATGAACCTGGCGCTTCATATAATTGACGAGCACCATGGTTAGATACCCAGATACCTGATGCACCAGCTTTAATTGCCATATCAGCATCTTCAGGGTGTTGAATACCTTTAACAAATACTGGTAATCCAGAGTAAGCAGCGATTTCTTCAATATCTCTTGGCGAAATCTTTTGTTTTGAAGCGCCATAGATATTGTTTAATGACATACCTTCTGCTGAACCACGTAAATAGCGTTGAACAATTGGCATACCGAATGGGTAAACGAATTTATTCTTCACATCACGGTCACGGTTACCAGAAACAGTTGAGTCAGCTGTAAGGATGATAGCAGTTGCGCCATCAGCTTTTGCTTCGTCTAAGATATCACGGTTTTGTTGGTCATCTTTAGCCATGTAAATTTGGAACCAACGAGGTCCGCCGTTTAACCCTTCAGAAATCTCTTCAAATGTTGCACCAGAATAAGCTGAGATCGACATGATTGTACCAAATTCTGAAACTGCACGTGCAGTACCTGCTTCTTTAGTAGCATGTGCTAAACCATGTGCAGCAATTGGTGCCATGATGAATGGTGCTTTAATTTTATGACCTAAAATTTCAGTACTTGTATCAGGCGCTTCAACATCTTGTGCTAGACGCGGGTAAAGTAATTTATGCTTCCAAGCGCGGTCATTAGCACGTTTAGTCCACTCATCCCCAGAAGCACCGGCAATGTAGTTAAAACCACCATGTGGTACCACTTTACTTGCTTCTTCTTCTAAGTCGTAAGTATTGACAACATCAATGTATTTAATCTCACTAGGTGCATTATACTCAATGTTATTGTTATCCATTATATTCGCTCCTTCTAAATGTAAAAAAATAAATATGGCAAGACAAATCTATCAACGTTCCTATTTTAGCGTTTGTGATGTCAAAAGGAAAGGTTTTAGAAATCGTTTTCAAAACAATTTTAGCAAAAATCAAATTAAAGCGCTTAAATAGTGCCTTTTGATAAGTATTCAAAGTATTTTTACCTAAAATTTCATAAATAAGAATACAAAAATGTTTCTAAAATAGTAAAAAAAGACCAGGAGAACCTGGTCATAAAGAACAGCTATTCTTATTAATCTAATGATTTAGATCATGGCTAAGATAATAAAATTAGCTAAGAATAAGAATGATGCAGCCCATAAGATTGGATGAATTTCTTTTGTTTTGCCAAGTGATACTTTCACGATGCAGTAAGTGATGAAACCTGCTGCAATTCCGTATGAAATTGAGTAAGCATATGCCATAAATACAGAAGCAAAGAAAGCAGGAATTGCAACTTCTAAGCTAGACCAATCAATCTCACGAATAGCTGACATCATCATAATACCAACGATGATTAAGGCTGGTGCAGTAGCAGCGCTTGGTACTAAGCCAACGAAAGGTGAGATGAAAGCACATAGGAAGAAAGCAATGGCAACAAATACAGACGTTAAACCAGTACGGCCACCTAATGAGATACCTACAGTAGATTCAGCATAGACAGTTGTGTTTGAAGTACCAAAAATCGCACCTAGTGAAGTACCAACCACATCACCAAAAAGGGCTTTATCTAATTTGGTATTCATGACGCTTGATTGATCCATATTATCAATATCTTCTTTGGTAAAGATACCTGAAGCGCGCCCTGTTCCAATGAATGTACCAATTGTATCGAATACATCAGATAGAGAGAAAGCAAAGATTGTCATGATAACTAATGGATAACGAGATGGATCTGCGAAAAGGGACAGCAAACCTTCTTTGCCAAAGGCTGCTCCGAAAGTTACACCCAAGTCTTGGAAGGCAGCGCCTAAACCAGACTGGTCCAAGTTCACAGTGGCTAAAGCAGCTGGGTTTAAAATAACGTAAATAGCTGAAACTGCGACGATACCAATTAAGATCGCACCTTTTACATTTTTTAATAATAAAAAGATTGTTAGGATTAGGCCAAATAAGGCTAATAGTGAAGTTTGGTCTGTAAAAGTAGAAATTTCTGGGAGTGTTGCCCCAGTAGAGTTGATTGTTGCTAGACCGCCTTCGAAAACAGATTGTGTGGCATCAAATGGTTGACCGTTAACAGCAGTGATATTTGCTGCTTCAGTTGTAAAATTGATGAAACCGGCATTTTTAATACCAATATAAGCAACGAATAGACCAACACCTGCACCAATTGCATGTTGTAATGAATCTGGAATTGCTTTAATAATTAATTGACGGAATTTAGTTACTGTGATGAAGATATTGAATAAACCACAGATAAATACCATCGCCAATGCTTCTTGCCAAGTAAAGCCCAGTGAGAAAACAACTGTATAAGTAAAGAAAGCATTTAATCCCATACCTGGTGCCAATGCATAAGGTACGTTAGCAAATAATCCGATAAATAATGTCGCTAAAGCTGATGAAATGATGGTTGCTAAGAACACACCTTGGTAAGGCATACCTGTTTGAGATAAAATTGCTGGGTTTACAAAAATGATGTAACTCATTGCAAAGAAGGTTGATAAACCGGCAATCAATTCAGTTGAAAAGTTTGACCCATTTTCCTTCAATTGGAAAAATTCCTCTATTTTTTTCACTTTTCTTGCTCCTTTTATGAATTTAATTAACTACTTCTACCATTATAAAGACCCAAGCGGAAAAATCAATAGCAAACACGAATGTTTATTTAGTTTATTTTTCAATTGTTCGCAAAATCATTTTATTTAAGTAAGATTTACTAATTTGTTGGTAAAAAGTTTATTTACTAATAATAAGAATAGTTATGGTGAGCAATTTGATACACGTATGCTAGAATGAAGATAACAAAATGAGCCACATTTTAAATAGGAGGTCAGCTATGGCTAAAGTAACGAATTTAACGTTACGGCACAAAACACTGTATAAGTTATTTGTTCGTAATTTTACAGAGGAAGGGACATTCAAATCGATTATTCCGGAGCTTCAACGATTAAAAGATTTGGGCGTAGATATTATTTTACTGCAGTCTATCTTTCCAACTACTGACTTGAGGGTTGCTGATAATCTGGAAGGTAATCCGATGATTGTGAAAAATATCTCTGAGGTATCACCAGAGTATGGTAGCTTAGACGATTTTCGTGAATTAGTGGATACTATTCATGAAATGGGTATGCAGGTGATGTTAAACTTGCAATTATTTCATTTAGCAAAGGATTCGGAATTAGTTAAAGAACATCCTGAATACTTCTTACATAATGAACAGGGTGAAATGATTTCTCGATTGGATATCTACGATAGCTCATATGACTTAGACTATACTAATCCTAAATTATGGGATTACATCATTGAAAATCTAAAATATTGGGCTAAATTTGTGGATGGGTTTGCAGCAAACCATGCCCAACTGATTCGTCCTGAATTTTGGGCATCAGCACGAGCTGAAGTGGAAGATGTGCATCCATATTTCTATTGGGTGGCTGCGTCCATGCCTTTATCAATCCTAACGAAGTTACAACAAATGAATATGTTGTATTGGACAGAAGGGGAATTGTATCCTAATTTTGACGTGGTTGATCAAATTCCAGGATCCTTTTATACGGACCGTTTTTATCACGGAGATATGTCTTTAGAAAACTTTGTGGGTACTTTAAATCTCCAAGAATTGATGATGCCAAACACATACGTAAGTATGCGTTCTTTAGAGTTTGAGGAATTTCCACGTTTTGCAGAAAGTGTTAAACCAGGTAGTGAACTAGAAAACTGGACAGCTTTTGCCTTCTTCCAAAAAGGGATAGCAAGCATATTTATGGGACAGGAATATGGATTAAAGGAACATTTTAACTTCCGAAGTGGTGAAACGATTAACTGGGCTATTCAACAAGATTTAACGCCATTAATCAATCGTATGTCACAAATTAAGAAACGAGAAGTATGTAAGAGTGGCTACTATACGATTATGCCTGCTGGAGATTCAACAGTAATACTTTCTTATCATTATTATACGCAGCATTTGTTTGGCATTTTCAAATTGAAAGAAGAAGGACAACCTAGTGAAATTGAATTGAATATACCTGATGGAGAATATAGAGATGAAATATCTAAAGCCAATTATCAGGTTGTGAATGGTCGTGTAACATTTGGAGATAAGCCAGTTGTTATTTCATATGAAGGTGATATGAAACTACCAGAATATTTTAAAAAAGATGGAGGAAATGGATAGATGTATAAATTAATCGCATTTGATATTGATGGAACTTTAGTAAATTCAAAAAAAGAGGTGTCTCAAGCGACTAAAGAAGCGCTTCATAAACTGCATGATGCAGGTATCCATGTGGTGATCTCATCAGGTAGACCTTATAAAGGTGTACTACTAAATGCAGATTTAGTTGGTCGTGAGATCGTACCATTTGTTTCTTGTTTTAATGGTGGTTTAGTAAAAGAAGTAGCAACTGATAATACCGTCTTTTCACATGCCTTAACCAACGATGAATTACAAAGTTGGGTTGAATTAGCTAAGGCACATGATTTGGATGTGCATGCCCATGATGATCAATATGTGATTGTGCAAGATGCACCTAAAGATCAATATGTAGATATTGAGTCTAAATTAAATGAGATGCCAATCAGAACAGTTGATTTCTTTGATGGAGAAGTTATGGCGCCCAAAGTGATGATTACTGCTGAACCAGAAAAATTAGATGCTTTTATCACAACTTTAGATACTAGTCTATTTGAAAAATACTCGATTATGAAATCTGAGCCATTCTTCTTAGAAATTATGCCAAAAGGCGTGGATAAAGGAGAAGCTTTAGCTAAATTAGCAGAAAGCTTAGGTATTGATCAAAGTGAAACAATGGCTTTTGGTGACCAAGCGAATGATTTATCGATGATTAAATGGGCTGGTTGTGGGGTTGCTATGGGTAACGCAATTGACGAATTAAAAGACAATGCCCAATATGTGACAGCATCCAATGATGATGAAGGGATTGCAAAAGCATTAGAAAAATTAGTTTTTGCTGCTCAATAAAATTTGGGTGAATAATAAGTTCCCATCCCTATGAATAGTGATTTATTATAAACTTTGTTATACTATTAGTATGACAAGCTGTCAGCTGTAAATGAGAAATTGAACAGATTTTAAGGAGTGAAATGAATGTTTGACAACACGGATATTTTAGCAACAAACGCTATTCGTGCTTTAAGCACAGATATGGTGGATAAAGCAAATTCTGGTCACCCAGGTTTACCTCTAGGTGCCGCACCAATGGCTTATGCTCTTTGGTCTAAACACATTCGTCAAAACCCACAACATAGCAAATGGACTAACCGTGACCGTTTTGTATTGTCTGCTGGACATGGTTCTGCAATGCTTTATAGCTTACTGCATTTATCAGGATTCGATGTATCTTTAGAAGATACAAAAAACTTCCGTCAGTTTGGTTCAAAAACCCCTGGTCACCCAGAGGTTCACGAAACAGATGGTGTAGAAGCGACAACAGGTCCATTAGGTCAAGGATTTGCTAATGCAGTAGGTATGGCAATGGCTGAAGCACATGACGCTGCTGTTTATAATAAAGACGGTTTTAACGTTGTGGATCATTTTACTTACACCCTAGTTGGTGACGGTGACTTGATGGAAGGTGTAACGCAAGAAGCAGCATCTTTAGCTGGTCATTTAAAACTGAACAAATTAATCGCTTTATACGATTCAAATGACATTTCATTAGACGGACCTACTTCCAAAGCCTTTACTGAAAATGTTGGAGATCGTTTCAAAGCTTACGGCTGGGAACATATCCTAGTAAAGGATGGTAACGATTTAGAAGCAATTAATACTGCTATCGAGCAAGCAAAAGCGAACACTGATCAACCTACATTAATTGAAATTAAGACAATCATTGGTTTCGGTGCTGAAAAACAAGGGACATCTGGTGTTCACGGAGCACCATTAGGTTTAGAAGGGTCCACTTTTGCTAAACAAAACTTTGGTTGGACCTATGATGCATTTGATATTCCACAAGAAGTTTATGACCGTTTCAATGAAGTTGTAGGCGCTCGTGGTCAATCTGAAGAAGAAGCTTGGAACAAGCTATTTACTGACTATAAAGCAGCTTACCCAGACTTAGCGGCGCAATATGAACGTGCTTATGCAGGTAAATTACCTGAAGGTTGGGGAGCTAACATCCCTGTTTATGAAGTAGGCGATAAAGCAGCAGCAAGTCGTAAAACTTCTCAAGCAGCTATTCAAGAAATTGGTAAAGCATTACCAGAATTCTGGGGTGGATCAGCGGACTTATCTTCTTCTAACAATACGATGAATGATGCAGATGAAGAATTCCAAGCTGGCTCTTATCAAGGACGTAATATTTGGTATGGTGTGCGTGAGTTTGCGATGGCTGCAGCGATGAATGGTATTGCTTTACATGGTGGTTCTAAAACTTATGCTGGTACATTCTTCGTCTTCTCTGACTATCTACGTCCAGCGGTTCGTTTAGCTGCGATTTCAAAATTACCAGTAACTTATGTCTTTACCCATGACTCAATTGGTGTTGGAGAAGATGGTCCAACACATGAACCAATTGAACAATTGGCTTCCTTCCGTGCAATGCATAACGTAAACGTATTGCGTCCTGCTGATGGTAATGAAGTAGGCGTAGCTTGGAAATTAGCCCTTGAATCAGAAGAAACACCAACGATGCTAGTCTTAACACGTCAAGACTTACCGGTCTTAGAAGGGACTAAAGAAAAGGCTGAAGAAGGTGTCCGTAAAGGTGCATACGTTATTTCTCCAGCAGCAGGTGAGCAAACAGGTATCTTAATTGCGACCGGTTCGGAAGTAAGCCTAGCGATTTCGGCTCAAGCGAAATTAGCTGAAGAAGGTATCCACGTATCTGTCGTATCTATGCCATCACAAGAAATTTTTGATGCACAAGATGAAGCATATAAAGAGACTGTATTACCAAAAGCCATCACTAAACGTGTGGCTGTTGAAATGGGTGCTTCATTCGGTTGGACGAAATACACTGGCTTAGATGGTGCTATTGTTGGTATTGACCGCTTTGGTGCTTCAGGTAAAGGTGACTTAATCCAAGAAGCATATGGCTTTACAGCTGAAAATGTTGCTAATACATTTAAACGTTTAGCTGACTAATTTGTCAGTCAGGTCCTTTGTCCAAACATCACTCAAGAATTCGCTAACAGGAGGCCGTAACAAAATGAAATTTTTCTTAGATACAGCAAATATCGATGAAATCAAACGTATTAATGACTTAGGACTAGTTGACGGTGTCACAACTAATCCATCTCTAGTGGCTAAAGAAGGACGCGATTTCGAAGAAGTCATCAAAGATATCGCTAGCACAATCGATGGCCCAGTTTCTGCTGAAGTTACAGGGTTAACTTATGAAGAAATGATTGAAGAAGCACATGAGATTGCTAAATGGGCAGACAATGTTGTGGTTAAGATCCCTATGACTGAAGCTGGTTTGAAAGCTGTAAATACACTGTCTAAAGAAGGTATTAAAACAAATGTGACTTTAATCTTCTCTGTTTCGCAGGGATTAATGGCAGCAAAAGCGGGTGCAACTTATATTTCACCATTTATTGGCCGTATCGATGACATCGGTCAAGATGGATTGAAATTAATTGCAGAATTACGTGAAGTATTAGATATCTACGGTTATGAATCTGAAATCATTGCAGCATCTATCCGTCACATAGCGCACTTTGAAGGTTCTGCGTTAGCAGGTGCACATATTGGTACGATTCCAGGTAGCCTATTCCCTAAATTATGGGGACATGTGCTGACTGACAAAGGCATTGAAGGCTTTACAGCAGACTGGGAAGCTTATCAAAATCGTCACAAATAAACTTAGATTGAAAGTAGGGCGATCGTAATGGATGAGGTTAGACGTATTTTTCAAACCTACGAACCACGTCCTCTAGATGTTGAAAAAGCCTATGCTGTCTTGATTCCCTTAGTGAAACTCGAAGGTGAATGGCATATTTTATTTGAACACAGGGCAATCGGCATTTCCCAAGCAGGGGATGCCGCTTTTCCTGGTGGTCGGGTAGAGGCTGGTGAAAGTTTTGAACAAGCTGCTATCCGTGAAACGGCAGAAGAGTTGGGTATCAGTCCTGACAAAATTGCAGTTGTTGGTGAAATGGATTATATTGTGATGGGTAAACGAATGATTGGTTGCTATGTTGGTGAATTAGTGATTGATAGTTTAACGCAGTTAACCCTAAACAAAAATGAAGTAGACCATATCTTCACAGTACCATTGCGTAAATTGAAAGCCATGGAACCTGACGTACATTATGTAGCCCACCATCAAGAAGTGTCTGATGATTTTCCTTTTGACCTAATTCCAGGTGGGAAACAATATGATTTTGGCCGATCTGAACGACGAGGCGTTTATTTTTACAATATTAAAGGGGAACATTTATGGGGAATGACTGCTAAATTAACTGCTCGTTTTGTGGATATACTGAAGGGTAAACATCTTGCATTTAACCAAGATGACAAGGAAGGCTAGCATAATGTTAGCCTTTTATTGTAGCGTGAATTCATGGTATGATAACGCCACATATACTACAAATTTAGATATCGAGGTTTATTATGGATCATCAAAAAGAACGGACCGCCAGATTAACTGTCATTAGTTTGATGTTGGCGATTTTAATTATTCAAACTTTTGTTCCTGGCATCGGCTATATACCGATTGGACCAGTCCAGGCAACAATTATTCATTTAACAGTGATTATTGGTGCTAGTTTATTTGGCCCACAAACAGGACTTATCCTCGGTGCTGCTTGGGGAATTTTACGGATGATCAAGGCAGCGATTGTGCCCGATATCATGTCAGTCGTTTTCTTAAATCCGTTAGTATCTGTTATTCCGCGGATGCTAGTTGGTTTTATTTCAGGATGGATTGCTGTATATCTTGATGGTAGGGTAAAAGATAGAACAAAATTCATCATTACGGGTGTTACCGGCTCTATAGTGAATACCGTTACTGTTTTGGGTGCGATTTACCTATTTTCAGCAGAATCTTATGCGAATGCACTCAATATTCCAACGTCTGCTTTAATTGGTACATTCTTAGTTACTATTGGTGGTAATGGATTATTAGAAGCTGTCACTTCAGGGATTTTGACACCTATTTTATCCTTACCTTTAAGTAAATCACTTAAAAGATCCGGAATAAATACTTAATTGGAGGTCAGATTGATGACACAAGTAACTTGTAAACGAACAAAGGCAGTACAATCACATCGAATTATGCCTAACCAAACCAATTTTTATAAGAATTTATATGGTGGTCAAATATTATATATCATGGATAATGTGGCTTCTGTATCTGCAGGACGTTTGACGCCTTATGGCACAATGACAGCTAACATGGATGATATTCATTTTGTGGCGCCTTTGCCAGAAGGTGATATTGCCCATGTTGAAACCTATGTAACGGGGGCAGGTAAACGTTCGATGGAGATTTTTGCCAAAGTTATTGGTGAAAAACATAATGGTGAGCGTTATTTAGCTGCAACGGCCTTTCTAACCTATGTAGTCCTGAAAGACTATGTTGACCCTGACTATCATTTACCAGAAGTTGTTGCACATACGGATGAAGAAGTTTACTTATGTAATGGTTATGAGGCCCGCAAAGCTGGTCATGCTGATAAGCGAAGTTCAATGAAAGCATTGGTTAGTCATTTGACAGTTGACTTGCTCGATTAACAAAACTATTTTTACAGGAAAAAGACTTGAGATATTGACTTTTATGGGTTAATCAAGCAAAATATAAGCTATAAGAATAAATAAACGATTTGTAGACTAGTAATATTGTTAAGGATTAAGCGAGATGTGATCAGGTGTAAGCATATCCCCACTAACAATATGAACCTACTACATGTAAAAATCACCTTGAAAAAGGTACGGTGGCGCCGTTATCGTCTTTGAGAGAGTTGGAGAGCTATTGTATCTTCAATTAAAAAAGGTGGCACCGCGAGCATTTCGTCCTTTATGGATGAGGTGCTCTTTTTGGTTACAGAAATATATTTAAAGGAGTATAAAAATGGTAAAGCAAGAGGCAGCAGAAAATTTACAACAAACAGATTTTTCAAAATGGTATTTACAAGCGATTCAACAGGGCGATTTGATGGATTATGGTCCTGCCCGTGGAACAATGATATTTAAACCAGATGGCTTTTTATTGTGGGAATCGTATAAAGAGGCCTTCAATGAAATGTTGAAGAAGGAAGGTATTCGTAACGCTTACTTCCCAATGTTAATTCCCAAACATTTCTTCGAAAAAGAGGCTGATCACGTAGAAGGTTTCGCACCTGAATTGCCATGGGTAACTGAAGCAGGTGAGGAGAAATTAGAAGAGCCATTGGCATTACGTCCAACTTCTGAAACCTTATTTGGTAATGCGATGTCAGATTGGATTAACTCATACCGTGATTTACCAATGGAGTTAAACCAATGGGCTAACGTCTTCCGTTGGGAAAAACGTACATTACCGTTTATCCGTACATCAGAATTCTTATGGCAAGAAGGGCATACAGCACACGCAACTGAAGAAGAAGCACGCGAACGTACGATGAAAATGTTGCACTACTACACTGACTTAGTAAAAGAAGTATTTGCAATGCCAGTTTACGAAGGACAAAAAACACCATCAGAACGCTTCGCTGGTGCGGTAGATACCTTCTCGATTGAAGCGATGACAAAAGATACTAAAGCCATTCAAGCAGGGACTTCTCACTATCTAGGCCAAAACTTTGCAGAAGCCTTTGATATTAAATTCTTGAATGAAGAAAACCAACATACCTATGTGCATACAACGTCTTGGGGTTCATCCACTCGTTTGGTGGGTGCAATGATTATGATTCACGGTGATGAAAAAGGTTTAGTTTTACCTCCTCGTGTTGCTGGTACACAAGTATCACTAATCCCTGTTGGTAATATCAAGAAAAATCCACAAGTACTTGAGAAATTACAAGAAATCAAAGCAACATTATTAGATGCTGGATTACGGGTAAATCTTGATGACTCAAATAACTCACCAGGTTATAAATACAACGAATCTGAAGTACATGGTGTACCATTGCGCATTGAATTTGGTCCGCGTGATATGGAAAAGAACCAAGTTATGATAAAAATGCGTGATGTTGATGGTAAAGAGGCATTTTCACTAGATCAAGACCTAGTAACTGAAATTCATAACCGTTTTGATGAAATGCACCAACGTCTATACGATAAAGCAGTAGCCTTCCGTGCTGAAAATGAGCATTTTGATATTGACACAATGGACCAATTGACTGCTCACTTAGCAGCATGTGAAGAAAATGGCGAACGACCAGGTTGGATTTTAGCTGGTTGGGATGGTACTGATGAGTCAGAAGCAGCCATCAAAGAAGCCACAGGATTTACTTCACGTAATATCCCATTCAACCCACCAGTAGAAAAAACAGTTGACCTATATTCTGGTAAACCTGCTAAATACACTGTGTGGTATGCACGCGCTTATTAATAGATATGAAAGCAGGTGAGACAAAAGGCCTTTAGAATTGACGTACTGGACCAAAAGTCGAACAATAACGACATGTGATTGGCGCCTTTTAGCCAGTATCGGACAAGGCTGACTTTTGAAACCTGATGATAAATATTTTTATATAGCAAAGAGAGGCTTGGATATTTTTGTCCCAGTCTCTTTAATATGAAGAATAGAGATATACTTAATATACTCTTAAAATATAAAATATCTTTTATTCACATTAAGTGGCAGATTGTCACAGTATAATCATATTTTATTGGTAAAATGCATATGCATGGAATGAGAACCGTAAAATATCAAAATGAATAAGGAGTAATACATGTCGAAAAGAAGAAAAAAATCTAGTATTAAACCGCTAGTACCCTTCTTCGTTCTAGGAGTGGCTTTAATCGCAGTGTTAATTGCTATATTTAAATATAATGATGAGGATAATGGAGAAAATGCAGATGAATCTTTGACGGCTACTGTAGATGATTCAAATGCAGTAGGGTCAGCTAGCGATGTCGTGTTAACGCTAAGTGGTGAAGAAGTTTATAATGTTGATTTCATGCAAGCCAACGGTGTCGCTATGATTGAACCAAGTTCTTATAACTCAATGGCGGATGTCATTGAAGATACAATGACCGAGTTTGGTGTAGATGAAAGTCAAATTTCATTAGTATTCACCAATTATCAAACAGGTGAAAGCTATACAGTGAATGAAAATAACTTTCAAACAGCCGCTTCTATTATAAAATTACCATTATCAGTTATTTATGTAGATGCGATAAATGAAGGCGCCATTGATTGGGATACAGAAGTGCCTTATACATATGCTGATTATGAAGAGGGCGATGGGACGATCACTGCAGCAGTTGCTAACGGTACAGGGCAAGCAGCCTATACGATCGAGGATTTAATCGCTAATGCCTTGATGTATTCAGATAATACAGCAACGAATATGTTGATTAGATATTATAATGAACTTTACGGATCAGGTGCATATAATACAAGCATTGCTAATAGTGTAGATGTTCCAATTGATGAGTCGTTTTATAGTGATAACGTTGCTTCTGCTGAACTGATATCAGCTTACTATGATTTATTAGCAACGGATGATACTTATCAAGCACTAGTAGATTACCTGTTGAATACATCGCCGGACCGTTTGTTTACAACCTATGTGAATAGTAGTCTCATGGCGAATAAATATGGTAGTTATGGTACAGCTTTAAATGATGGTGGTATCTATTATGAAAACGATCAAGCGCAGTATAGTTTAGTTGTCCTAACAGATGGCCTATCAGATGGAACGAGTTTCTTGGAGAATTTAAACTTGCGTGTAAATCAATACTACCGAGCAAATTACCTATAGATTTTCGAGCTATTTTTGTAGATGAAGAGTCGTTTACTTAGATCACTTAAAAGCAAAAAAAGATGGTTTCAATTCAGCTACACTGAATTAAAACCATCTTTTTTTAATTTGCTGATTATCTAGGCATCACTAGAATGCGACCTTTTTTAAAAGGGCGTAAGAGCACAGGTTGACCATAAAAATCATGCAATCGGTCGGGATCAAGCATTAAGGAACGGTCACCTTTAGCAAAGATTTCTCCATCTTTTAATAAACAGATTTTTTGATATAAAGGAATAATTTCTTCTGTATGATGGGTAACCATTAATTGCGTAACCTCAGGTTTTTCTTTAGCTAATTGGTCTAGCATAGCTAAAAGATTTTCCCGGGCAAATAAATCTAAACCACTAGTTGGTTCATCCAAAATCAAAAGTTCTGGTTCTGCCATTAAAGCCCGCAGAATGAATACGGTCTGTCGTTCGCCTTGAGACAACGTTGCCATTCTTCGATCTTTGAAAGCTTGGAAATTAAAGGTAGTTAAGAGGTCTTCAGCTTCTAAAATGAAGTCATCAGTTACTTTCTTATATAGACCAAGACTAGCGAATTTACCTGAAATGATGGTCTCCAATACAGATAGATGACTGGGGATTTCTTGGCTAATCCAAGCAGAGACTATGCCAATCCGCTTTTGTAAGTCAGGAATTGAAGATACGCCAAATAATTGATCAAGCACTTTCACTTGGCCACTAGAGGGAAAGCGGTAGCCTGTTAGGATGTTAATGATGGAAGACTTTCCCGATCCGTTTAGGCCAAGAAGCGCCCAGTGTTGGCCTTGGTTGATTGTCCATTGAATGTTTTTTAGAATGGATTTATCTTGGCGGTTAAAGCAAACTTTGTCTAACTCGATAATAGGTTTTCCTTGGGTAGTTGTCATGGGACGTATCCTTTCTAAATTAAGTCAAATATTGTACTGATTTAAACTTATCATACCAATATAGAATGTCAATATGGCGAATGATTAAGATATAAATTAGAATCCAATTAAAATAATCAATTGACAAGTTAAAGAGTTCTCAGTATACTTTCGTTATTGAATCATTAAAAAGACGAAAGGAGTTTCACTCATGATGAAATCGTTCAAAGCAGCGAATTTTAATATTGTAGTCATTATCGTGACTTAGGACTGGAATTAACAACTGTTAATTTGAGTCCTATTCGATGTTGAGTGGGACTTGGCATCCCACATAGTGTATGTGGGATGCCTTTTTTATTGTTTTCAATACTTAAAAATGGAATTTAAAGAAATGGGGTGCTCATGTGGAGAGAACTAAGAAGACCAGTATAGGAACAGAGTTACTCGTCAATGCCTTGCGAGATGAAGGTGTAGAGATCATCTTTGGCTATCCTGGTGGTGCAGCATTACATATTTATGATGAATTTTTCCGCCAGAACGTCAATCACATCTTAGCTCGTCATGAACAAGGCGCTGGTCATATGGCAGATGGCTATGCCCGCGTGGCTGACAAAGTGGGTGTAGCGGTGACAACTAGTGGACCGGGAGCGACAAATATTGTCACAGCGGTGGCAACAGCGCAGATGGATTCGGTGCCTCTAGTCGTCATTTCGGGTCAGGTAACGACATCTGGTATTGGGAAAGACGCCTTTCAGGAAACCGACGTTGTCTCTTTAATGACGCCAATCACAAAATATGCCTACCAAGTCGAAGATGCTAAAGATATACCACGCATTATTAAGGAAGCTTTCTATTTAGCTAATTCTGGTCGAAAAGGCCCTGTTTTAGTAGATATTCCTAAAGACATTGGTGTTCAGGAAGTAGCCTTAAAAGACATTGATGACCACTTTGACTTACCCGGTTACTACTTGGAAGATGACTTAGACTTGGAAGCGGTGGCTGCAATTAAGGAAGCCTTGCTTGCAGCTGACAAACCCTTGTTGTTAGTGGGAAATGGTATTGTAAAATCCAAAGCATATCAAGAACTGCGGGATTTTGTCCATCGTTACAATATTCCGGTAACGCATACCTTATTAGGGATTGGATTACTTGCTAGTGATGATCCATTAAATCTAGGAATGGCAGGGATGCATGGTACGTACGCCGCCAATATGGCTTTGATGGAGACAGATTGTCTCTTGAATATTGGCAGTCGCTTCGATGACCGAGTAGCCTCTAATCCTAATAATTTCGCACCAAATGCCAAGATTATCCATGTAGATATTGATCTAGCGGAGATTGGCAAAATCATCCAACCGGATATTACTTTATTAGCAGATGCTAAAAAGGTATTGGATGCTCTTTTACAAGAACCTATTGCAGGTTGGTCTGATAAGACAGATTGGTTGACCCACCAAGCGGATAATCAAGCGCTACATCCCACTCGAGTGCCAGAGATGACAGATACGATTCGACCACAAGCGGTACTGGATTACTTAGGTAAGGCAACAGACGGTCAGGCTTATATTGTGACCGATGTTGGCCAACATCAAATGTGGGCTGCCCAGTATTACCCTTACCAATTCCCTGGCCAAAACTTAACTTCAGGTGGTTTAGGTACTATGGGTTACGGTGTGCCAGCAACGATTGGAGCGTCATTCGCGGCAGATGCGAAACATCCTGTTGTAGGGATCATCGGTGACGGTGGTTTCCAAATGACCAACCAGGAATTGAATATCATTCAGCATTACGGTATCCAACCAAAATTTATTATTTTAAATAATACGGTGCTTGGGATGGTGCATCAGTGGCAACATGCTTTCTATTCAGACCGTTATTCACATTCTGAATTTGGATCGAGTTTGCCAGACTTCGTGAAATTGTCAGAAGCTTTAGGCGTGAAGGCGGCTAAGGTAACGGACCCAGCGGATATGCAGGCGGCGGTAGATGAGATGTTGGCTTATGATGGGGCTTATGTTTTAGAAGTCTTAATCGATAAATACGAGAGCGTTACCCCAATGGTGCCATCTGGTAAGGCAAATAATGAAATGGAGGGCTTGTCATGATCTTTCAATTTATTCAATTAAAGGTAGTGAACAGACCGGGTGTCTTAAACCGAGTGACGCAAGTTGTCCTCAAGCCGCGTTATAACATTGATACCTTGGCCTTAGCAGGTACAGAGGATCCAGCGATTTCCTATATTACAATTGGCATTAATTTTCAAGATTTAGACGCAGCGACCCTTTTGACTAGACAATTATTAAAGCAAGTTGATGTGGTGAGTGCACAACAATTAGACCCATCTGAACTTGGATAAGCAAATTATTTTAAAAACATTGATACAAGGATACATGACAGAATATATATGGAGGCAAAAATTATGGCACAAGTATACTATGAAAAAGATATGACCAGTAATGCATTATCAGGTAAACAACTCGCTGTCATCGGCTATGGTTCACAAGGGCATGCCCATGCACAGAACTTACGAGACAACGGTCAAAATGTCATTATCGGAATCCGTGAAGGTAGTTCAGCTAACCGGGCGCGTAATGATGGATTTGATGTTTACTCAGTTGCTGAAGCGACGAAAAAAGCAGATGTCATCATGATTTTATTACCAGATGAAATCCAAAAAGATACTTATACAAATGAAATTGCACCGAATCTTGAAGCGGGGAATGCCTTAGCTTTTGCACATGGTTTCAACATTCATTTTAAAAATATTCAACCGGATGCTGCAATTGATGTTTTCATGGTTGCACCAAAAGGGCCAGGACACTTGGTTCGTCGTGAATTTACCAAAGGGTCAGCGGTGCCATCATTATTTGCTGTGTACCAAGATGCGACTGGTACTGCGCGTGATTTAGCCATGTCTTGGGCAGATGGTATTGGCGCAACACGTGTAGGTATTATTGAAACTGACTTCCGTGAAGAAACAGAATCTGACTTATTCGGTGAACAAACGGTATTAATGGGAGGCACAACGCATTTAATCCAAGCAGGTTTTGAAACGTTAGTTGAAGCAGGCTATCAACCAGAGATCGCTTACTTTGAAGTCATGCATGAATTGAAATTGATTGTAGATCTATTATATGAAGGTGGTATGGACCACATGCGTAAATCATGTTCTAATACTGCAGAATTTGGGGACTATGTATCAGGTCCACGCTTAATTACACCAGATGTTAAGGACCGTATGAAAGCAGTTTTAGCGGATATCCAAGATGGTTCGTTTGCGAAACGCTTCACTGATGATTACGATAACGGCTTTAAAGACTTCTACGCGATGCGTGAAAAAGAGCAAGGACATCCAATCGAAGAAGTTGGTGGTCGCTTACGCGAAATGATGCCGTTTGTGAAAGAAAATGCGGTAGATACAAATAACTAAAGCTATAAAAAAAGGGTCAAGATGAAAGAGGGAAACTATATGGTCAAACGCGTCAACAAGGAGAAGGTACTAAGTGCCTATAAAAAATTACAGTCGGTCGTCAAGCAGACACCTTTACAATATGATCAATACTTATCTGAGACGTACCAAGCCAATATTTACTTGAAACGAGAGGACTTACAGGTTGTTCGTTCATTTAAATTAAGGGGCGCTTACTATTCAATTAGTGAACTCAGTGAAGAAGATCTAGCTAAAGGTGTTATCTGTGCCTCAGCCGGTAACCATGCCCAAGGGGTAGCCTTTGCTTGTAATGAAAAACAAGTGATGGCGACGATTTATATGCCGAATACGACACCCGCTCAAAAAATTAACCAAGTAAAATACTTTGGCGGTGACTACGTGAATATTGTGATTGAAGGAGATACCTTTGATGCCTGTAATCATGCTGCGCATGAATATGGTGCTGAACACCAGATGACTTTTATTGAGCCTTATGATGATGAAAATGTCATTGCAGGCCAAGGGTCATTAGCTGTTGAAATCCACCACAGTCTAACTGCCGACGGGGAAACTGCAGACTATGTTTTAGTGCCCATCGGTGGGGGTGGATTGATCTCTGGTGTATCAGCTTATGTCCGTGAAGCGATGCCTGAAACCAAAATTGTTGGCGTTGAACCAGCCGGTGCAGCGTCCATGAAACTGGCCCTTGACCACGGTCAGCCGACAGCACTTGAGAAAGTGAACAAATTTGCGGATGGTACAGCAGTTGGTAAGGTAGGAGATATCACCTTCGAATATGCTAAGGATAATATCGACCGTCTTGAAACCGTTGAAGAAGGCAAAATTGCGGGGACAATTATTGATTTGTACACCAAACAAGCTATTGTAGCCGAGCCTTCAGGCGCTTTGACTGTATCTGCCTTAGATAATATGGGAGACGACCTAGTTGGTAAAACAGTCGTCTGCATCATTTCTGGGGGGAATAATGACATTAACCGTATGGCCGAAATTGAGGAGAAAGCATTGATTTATTCAGGAACCAAACAATATTTTGTAGTGAATTTTCCGCAACGACCGGGTGCCTTAAAAGAATTTTTAACGGACGTTTTGGGGCCAGACGATGATATCGCTAAGTTTGAATATACCAAAAAAATTTCTCGCTCAAATGGCCCAGCCCTAGTTGGTATCCTACTAGGTGATTATGAAACCCTACCAGGATTATTAGAGAGATTAAAGAATTTCGATGCAAATTATATTTCTGTATCGGAAAATCCAACTTTATACGAATTTTTAGTCTAAATCCCCATTGATCATAAATGATAGAAAAAACCTATAACAACAACATTGAAAACGTTTCATAAAAAGGCTTTCATTTTTATTTGTACCATGCTATAATGTTTTTGAGGCAATCTAGACCTCTCATAGATTGCATCATCCTTTCATTTTTGTTTTTTTCCTTTTTCACCCTCAAGCGATGAGGGTGTTTTTTATTTTATTGAATAATAATAATAGAATGCTTAATGATTATTGTTATTTTAAGCTCAAATCATCATTGTTTTAATGGGCATTCAAAAAAATTTAGAAAACGTTTTCGAAATATCTTGACAACGTTTCCATTGCGAGGTATTATTGCACTTAGATAAAGAACAAGTACTCTGTATACTGGATTCGTTACGGTGCGGCCGGCAAGACCAGGCATCAAAGTTATCGTATATTAGCCTAAGGACTAATATTCAGACTTTTTTGCTCTGGTCTTTTTGTATATATAGGCTTGTTCCCATCAAGTCATCGAGAGAAGGTGTGGGGAAATTTGTTTTAAAATTGTAAAGCGTATTAATAATAATGTCGTATTTTCAAGTGATGATGACGGACGTGAGATGATTTTAATTGGAAAAGGGTTAGGCTTCCAAGCCAAGGTTGGCGATCCAATCGATGGCAACAAAATTGAAAAACGTTATTATCCTGAAGGAGACGTTGATCTCGAACACATTTTGATGGTGATGACAAATGCTAGTGAGGAAGAAATGTATTGGATTTATAAAATCGTATCCCTCTTCAAAAAGAAGATGGATGTGGCATTCAATCCTAATCTCTTCCTTACACTGACCGACCATATCTTATTTGCGATTCATCAGCAAAAACAAGATCCCGATTTGATGAATCCCATGCAATGGGAAATAAAAAGGATTTACCCTAAAGAGTATGCGATCGCTGAAGAGGCGGTGGACTTGGTTCGACAAAAATTGTCACCGAATTTTCCGCAAACAGAAGTCGCTGCAATCACCCTACATTTTGTAAATGCACAACTGGACCGAACGGCTAACCAATCTGCTTATGAGCAGATGGCGTTGACAAATGATATTATTCGAATTGTTCAGTTTGCTACGAATATTGATATCGATGAGAATTCTGTATATTTTCAACGTTTTGTTACCCATATTCGTTACTACTTAATACGACAGGGACAAGAGTAAGAAAATGACCAACCGGTTAAAAATGACCGAATGGTTGAATTGGCCTTCATCTCTTATCCAAAAGAGAAAGAAGCAGCCGATAAAATTAAGGAATACCTATTAGAAGCTAAGGGTTGGCAAGTTAATGATATGGAATTATTATATTTAATCCTACATATTGGAAATCTTGTGAACCATTCAGCTAATAAAGAAAAATAGAATGATATCTAGTTACGGAAAAATACTGGATTCGTTACGGTTCGGCCGGCAAGACCTGCATTTTCTATTTGATTAGTAGCTTAGGATAGGCGTGTGTGTACCTCCCTACACATACGCCCATCCTAAGGTATTTCAAAAATAGATTTGTGGGTCTTTTTTGTATAGTCAGTTAGGTTTTATAAAAGAAAAGGAGTAGAGAAAATGGCGAAATACACCCAATTAGCTGAAGATATTGTCGACAAAGTCGGCGGTAAGGAGAATGTTAAGGAAGTAAGACATTGTGTTACACGTTTGCGTTTCTATTTAAAAGACGAAAACAAAGCCAATACAGAATATTTGAAGAAGCGTGATGGTGTGGTCACAGTCATGAAAGCTGGAGGACAATACCAAGTAGTTATTGGAAACCACGTACCAGAGGTATATGAAGAGGTACTGAAAGTTGGGAACTTTGCTGGTGGTGGCGAAGTAGATGCGGATGATGACGGCGATAAAGGGAACTTGTTTGACCAGTTTATCGATATTGTTTCCGGCTTATTCCAACCCTTCCTAGGCGCTTTAGCAGCTGCCGGTATCTTAAAAGGGGTGACAGCCCTATTAGCGGCTACTGGTGTAGATACAGCATCAGGTATTTATATCTTAATGAATACTATTGGTGATGGCTTGTTCCAATACTTACCAATGGTATTAGCGGTATCAGCTTCTAAGAAATTCAAAATGAATACTTATACAGCAGTTGCGATTGCAGGCGCATTAGTATATCCAGGTTTAGCTGAATCATTAACTGAAGCAACTAATATATTCGGGTTAAACTTTACGCTACCAGCGGGTGGCTACTACAACACCGTATTACCGATCTTACTAGCCATATTTGTAGCTTCTAAAATTGAGAAATTTATGAAGAAAGTTACCCCAGATGTTTTGAAATTATTCGCAGTACCAATGGTTACCTTATTAGTAACTATTCCATTAACTTTCCTATTAGTAGGACCTATCGCGAATACAGCATCTGCTTGGATTGGGATTGCTTTCCAATCAATTTATGACTTTAGTCCAATTATCTATGGATTTATTTTAGGGGCAGCATGGCAAGTAATGGTCATGTTTGGTTTACACTGGGGTCTTGTACCAATTGCCATTTTGGATATGGCACAAAATGGCTCATCAGTTATCCTGACAGCCGCAGTGTTACCATGTTTCACTCAAGTGGGTGTGCTTGCCGCTATTTATCTTAAAACTAAAGAAGACAAAGTCAAAAAAGGGGTTTTACCTACATTGATTTCAGCAATCTTTGGAGTAACTGAACCAGCAATCTATGGGTACACTCTACCGATGCGTACACCATTTATCATTTCATGTATTGTTTCAGGTATTGTCGGTGTTTACTTATCAATCTTTAATGTTACTGGTTACGCAATGGGTGGTATGGGTATCTTCTTATATCCAGCTTATATTGACCCAGCGACAGGTTCATTCCATTCCGTTATTCATCTAGCAATCGGAACCGTAATCGCTATTATATTAGCATTTGTAATTCAAATGTTTGTAAAAGTACCTACCTTATACGGAGATGACGAAACAGTTAGTGCAACTGAACCAACACCAAGTGAAGACCAACCTGTCTTAGTGTCTGCTAGTGTGTCAGATGCTAAAGATCAAATTTTGAATAGCCCATTACAAGGTAATATCGTCCCTTTAAGTTCATTAGATGACCAAGTATTTGCTACTGGGGCAATGGGACAAGGGGTTGCCATTGAACCGAGCGAAGGTTTAGTTACAGCGCCGGCAGATGGATTAGTGCAAATTCTTTTCCCAACGAAACATGCAATTGGTTTCATCACAGATGATGGTGTGGAAATTTTAATCCATATTGGGATGGATACAGTTGAACTAGAAGGTAAATTCTATGAAGCGCATGTAACACAAGGTGACCATGTTAAAGCAGGAGATCCGTTAGAAACCTTTGATATTGAAGCGATTAAAGCTGCAGGTTACCAAGTCACTACACCGGTTATCATTACCAATACACAAGCTTATAAAGATGTGACAACTACTGAAGCAAGTACAGTTTCCTTTACAGATGAATTAATAGAAGTATTTGCATAGACACTAAAGCATTAACGAAAGAGGGATTATATGACAGACAAGACATTTCCACAAGGTTTTTTATGGGGCGGGGCAACGGCAGCCAATCAATTTGAAGGTGCTTGGAATGAAGGTGGTCGTGGGCCAGCGACATCTGATACAGCGGTAGCGGTAGCACCAGAAGACCGGAAGAATATTTCAGATTTCGCCTCACCGATGAATCGTGAGCGTGTACAGTTTGCTTTAGCAGATCAAGAAGGTTTATACCCTAAACGTTGGGGTTCTGACTTCTACCATCGTTATAAAGAAGATATTGCCTTGTATGCTGAGATGGGCTTTAAAACTTTCCGTTTATCCATTGCTTGGTCACGTATCTTCCCGAATGGTGATGATAAAGAGCCAAACGAAGAAGGCCTAGCTTTCTATGATGCTGTTTTTGATGAATGCTTGAAATATGGTATCGAACCGTTAGTGACTTTATCTCACTATGAAACACCAATCGGCATTGCTTTAAATTATGGTGGTTGGAAGAACCGTGAAGTAATTGATTTATTCGTGAAATACGCGCAAACAGTTCTAGAACGTTACCAAAATAAGGTGAAATACTGGTTAACCTTCAACGAAATTAATATTATGGGAATTTCCGGATATGTAGGTGGTGCTTTATTATTTGAAGATGGTAAACAAAACTTATCTGACATGTACCAAGCAGCCCACCATCAATTTGTAGCATCTGCTTTAGTAACCAAATTTGCCCATGAATTAAAAGCGGATTTAAAAGTAGGAATGATGTTAGCGCGTATGGAAGCTTATCCAGCATCTCCAAACCCATTAGATGTTATGGAATCAGTTCACAAAGACCATGAAAATCTATTCTTCTCAGATGTTCAAGTACGTGGTAAATATCCGGCTTACACCAAACGTTTCTTTAAAGAAAACAATATTCATGTAGAAATGGCTGAGGGTGATGAAGCGATTTTAGCTGCACATCCAGTTGACTTCATGTCATTCTCTTACTACATGTCATCGATTGCTCGCTATAATCCGGATGAAGGCACAGGTACAACTGCAGGTAATTTCTCTATTTCAGAAGAAAATCCTTATTTAGAAGCCTCTGACTGGGGTTGGCAAATTGACCCAGTTGGTTTACGGATTACCTTAAACAAATTATATGACCGTTACCAAGTGCCATTATTTATCGTGGAGAATGGTCTAGGTGCTTTCGATACAGTAGAAGCTGATGGATCAATACATGATGACTACCGTATCGACTACCTAAAATCACATATCCAACAAATGTACGAAGCCATTCAAGATGGTGTAGATTTAATGGGGTATACACCATGGGGCTGTACTGACTTAGTATCTGCATCAACCTTTGAAATGTCTAAACGTTATGGATTTGTCTATGTAGATGCAGACGACCAAGGAAATGGTACATTTGACCGGTCACGTAAAGATTCATTCTTCTGGTACCGTGATGTGATTCAATCAAATGGCGCTAATATTTTAAACTAATCAGCGTTAACTTACTGACCCTCAAAATTAGACTCAAAAATCTGATTTTGAGGGTTTTCTCAATTGTTTAAATAAGGAATGACTTAAAAAATCTTTAGCGGGGGGGTAGAATAAAATTTTATAGCAATAACGTCACTGTATCTGGATTCTCTGTAGGTGGAAGAGATGTGATGGCTATGTTAATTTCACCTCTTTTTGAAGGGAAGTTTGATAAGGCAATTTCATCTAGTGGTGGTATGACAGTCGCAGATGAGGAAAAGAGCCAGGATATTTTTGCTGAAAATATTGCACCTTTAGTAGTAGAAGATGGCGTAAAAAATGATGAAAATGAAGCGAAAGAATGGTTACTGACTTCAGATGAAGCAGTCAAAGATTACTTGTATCATCTTGATGGTGGTCGATTAGTTGGGTTAATGTGCAATGCAGGTATTCGTATGAACGTCTTCCCTCATCTTATACAGAAGCACAAAAGATTGACTTGTTATCTGAAGTGATGAATGGACGTTGGTTCAGCTATGCGTTAGATAAAGAATATCACAATCTATCTGAATATGATCAATAGTAGTCCTAAGTAGTGTTGGCAAATTTGTAGAAATTTTCACCAACAATCGTTTTGATGATCACTACTATCTACTATTGCATGACAAAAAATACAGGACAGACAGCTATTCCTATAAACGTCTAGTCCTGTATTTGTGATGCATTATGTTACTTGTCAGTGTCAATTGCATCTTCAGCCTTTTTTTCTTGTTCAGCGGCTTGTTTTTTCTTTGCATCGCGAACGGCTTGAGGAGTTACATCCGTACCTTCAGGGTCAATTACCCGAGTGTTTAAGATAATGTCATTAAAGGCTGAACGGAATTGTTTCAAGTAAACTTGACGCAATTCTTTTTGTTCAAGAAGTTCTTCCTCTGTAATTGTACCAGCTTTTTTCTTAGCTGCGAGCTCGTTAATGCGTTTTAGTAATTGATCAGAATCCATTGGTTATCATTCCTTTTTTGTATTAGCCAACAGCGGTAGCATACCATCCCTTCGCTGCTTGTAATTCAGACATAGATAAGGAATGACCATAGTCCTCCCAATGCAGGGTGACCGGGCTACCAGCTGATTGAAGGCTGGTTTTGAGTTCTTCACTTTCGCTTGGTGCACAGATTGGATCATTAGTACCCGCACCAATAAATACGGGTGTATGATTAAGGTTTGGCATCTCTTCATTTCTAAATGGTACCATAGGGTGGAGTAAAATCGCGCCCTTGAAAGGATTATCATATAGGTATAAGATACCGCCAGCAATATTGGCACCGTTTGAGTAGCCAATTGGTACGACGTTTGCTGGATTGAACCCTTTTTCCCAAGCCAAGGCTTCAATGAAATTATACAGGTCTTTAGCATGGTATTTCAAGTTTTCAATATCTAAGTTCCCTTCACCGTGACGTTTAAAGAAACGATTCATGTGCCCCTCTGGTTCATTCCCACGTAGTGACAGGACATTTGCATTTGGATCAATGAATTGAGCAATCTCCAGTAGGTCGTGTTCTGTTCCACCTGTTCCGTGTAAGAGTAGTAGGGTATTCGCTTCGGCTTGTTGTTTCGCTGGTTGATAAATATATTCGTAACTCATATATAAACTCCTCGTATAATAAGATTAGTCTTAAAT
>NZ_KV786948.1:2796-11769 GCF_001806975.1 Aerococcus sp. HMSC10H05 | reverse complement strand
GGGAAGTTTGGTACGGTTACGGATGATGTTACATCATCTGCTGTTGTCGCTTGACCGTAGTCTTTCTCTACCGGTGTTACTTCTGGTTCATAGGCTTCGTTATCAGCTAACTCACTATCTGCTGCAAAAGAATCTGCTGCAATAATATTGCCGTTTACAACTAATTGAACAGTATAGATTTTACGTCCTTCAAAGTCATCAGGCACTGTTAATTGGGCAGCTGATCTAGCTTCATCCAAATTATTTACTTTTGTTCTTGATAATTCTACTGGACTTCCATCAGTTGAATCAATCCAAACAATTTCAGTTTCTTCCCCCGGATAGAACATTGAGAAAACATCACTTATAGCTGTAGCGCCTGGTTTTGCGATATTATTAACAGCATCGTAGTTTGTGATATCAATATTATACTTAGCAGGGTCTGCAACTAAAGCAAAATGCACATTATAGGCATAGTTTTTATTGGCAATAAAGGCATCTGAACTTGCGTAGTCTTTTGGATGGGTAAAGACTGGTGATGAATAACCAGTATATCCTGGTACTACCTGACCGTCACCATCAATGACGTATTGATACATATAATTTAGATCAAACTTGTCATCAAAGCGAGCTGTATAACGTCCTCGTTCACCTACAATTGGTGCAACAACAGTTTGTTGAATATATTCCGGATTAGCTGCTAAAATTTCTTGTTGTTGTTTAATACGTTCGTTAACGTCCTTAATGTCATTTGTTGCTGACATAGCTTGACCACCCTCAGCAGTCAATACACTTGTCACTACGCGGAAGCCTGTCTCTGCTTCTTCCAATGTTTGATTAACGAATCGTTCACCGGCTGAATTTGGGAATCCTGTTCCGGCTCTACTTGTTTCCCACCAAACTTGACCGCTCACTGCATTACGATGTTTTTTATTTACACCATCAGGTAGATAACTTGGATTATTATCAGGACCTTCATCATCGTATTTCCACTCATTTTCTGGCGTCGTCATCGTTACATTATTAGGTTTTTCGTAAACATAAATAGCAGTTCTTTGAATACTGTGCCCGGCTAATACGAACTCACCTGTCGCTAATGTCGCGCCTGAAAATCCTGTTGAATTCCCTGGTTGCTTACGGTAAGTAAAGTATTCGTTACCATTACTTGATGTTTGACCTGGCGCTAACCATAATTTATATCTTTGAGAGCCAACTGATTGGAATGCTGGTTTATGCAATTTTCCTGTCGCATCTGTCCAACCTTCACCAATATCGAAGGCATACACACCGTTACCACCTTGTCCTGCACGAGTACCACCTATATCATGTGTCATGGCCTCATATACCGGAGAAGTGATGCCATCTTCATCCATCCATTGTAAGTACACTTTATAACCGTTTAAGGCTGTTTCTGAACCGTTAATACCAGGTGTATATCGATTAGTCGCAACATCTAGCCAACCACTTACAATACCTGGCGTCGTTTGGAATTGTCTACCACTAGTAATTTTTCCAGATTCGATTGCATCTACATTTATGATGTTTGAATTACTTGTAGAAGCATCTTCTTCCTCAGCTGATGCCGCGGCAAAAGTTGTGATTTCTTCAGATTTTTCTTCCTTATTTTCTTCAGCCGTCTCTACTTGAGTATCCGCAGCGCGATCACTTTCTTCTGTTGCTTCTTCAGTTTCTTCTGCTTTATTGGCTTCTGAAGTTTGAGCGTCTGCTTCTGTTTCCGCTGCTTTTTCAACTTCTGAAGTTTGAGCGTCTGCTTCTGTTTCCACAACTTCTTCTGCTTTTTCAGCATTTAATACTTCGGCATTTTCAACAATTTTATCAATGTCTGCTGTCGAAGTTGCTTGATCAATTAAAGCACCTTCTGCAGCTAGTTCATTTGTATCTAAATTTTCTAGTGCATTAATTTTTTCTTTTGCTTGTGCTTTATAATCAGCTAATTCATCTACTGATTCTTCTTCAGTTACTGCTTCAGCAACCTCAGAATTACTTTCTTCTGCTGCTTCCGCTGTTACTGGTGATTCCACTGAACTTTCTTCTGGTAATGCTTCTTCAGAGGCAGTTGTTACCTCACTGTCATTATCCTTAAGCTCTGTTTCGTCCACGGAAGCGACTTCTGAAACTGTCTCACTATTTACCGTTTCTGCAGCTAATGCTACTTCTGAATTTCCTAAAAAGAAACCAGTCATAACAGTCGCAGATACAACTCCAATTGTTAAACGTTTAATTGCATATCGTTGAATACGATTACCATTTTTTTGTCGTTTAACTTCATGGTTATTTTTTCCAACCATAATCTTCCTCCTCATGCACTAAAATATAAGCTACATACACCTCTATTTAAGAACACATTAGACTATCAGTTATCTTCAAAAATATGTTTTCTTAACATAAAAGTGATGACAATCTTATAAAACGCTCCCAAAACATTGTCACATCAACATTTAACCAAATATAACTTTTTTATAATTTCATATTTACGTTTTATAATCAGGTTTATGAAAACGGTTAATACAAAATATTGAATATTTTGTATTTATTTTAGTTTCAAAATGAAGTCATTTTTATCCTATATTGCATCAAAAAGATATATTTAAACAATTCATACCATACAAAATTAAAAAGGATGTGACTAAACAAATCACATCCTGCAATATTTTATGCGTAAATTTATCTTTATATTTAGCTTCTAGTCAATCGTTTCTACTAATACACCTGAGTGGTCTGATACAGCTTGTTGACGTTCCCCATCAAATACAACTTCAGATTTTTTTACTGCGACACCTTTAGGTACGAAAATATAATCTATACGAATTTGTTCTTTAAGCCCGGTCCAGCCACTAATTTCTTTTAGGACAGTTGGACCTCCAATGGTCTCTTCAGCAATCATATATGAATCCTGAATTGGTAGAGGTGTTGATATCAAATAATCGTAACCGTCTGTGTTGGCTGGATTATTAAAGTCACCCATAAAGTAGATTGGTAGTTTCGTTCTAGATAGGTATTTTTCAGTTTCCTGCCATTCATAGTGAAACTCTTGATTATTTTTACCATGCCACCATGAGTAGTGCCCAGAAACGGCCATAAAGCTTTCGCCATTTGGTCTAGTGATCTTAGCCGTAAGAATACGACGCGTTTTATAGTCATACCAATTATGACTTTTTGATACGTTATAGCTAGTGACGCTATCAACTGGGTATTTTGATAAAATTGCTACACCCTCTTGCATTGTGTCATGCGCAATATGAGTCATAGCCCAACCCCAATAGTAGGTTTTGCCTAATTCCTCTAATAGTTCTACTAAACGTAAGGCAAAATTATCTTCTTTAATATTCACTTGTCCATCCATAGGTTTGAAATTTGGGATTTGATCAATGGCTACCCGATGACCAACAATACTTTGATTGACTTCTTGTAACCCCACTACATCAATGTCCCAATCAGCGATAGATTGTGCAATGAAAGCCATCTTTTGATCTTGATCATTTTCACCATAAGCATGAGTATTTAATGTTAACAGTTTCAACTAGTTTAACGCTCCTTTTCATAAACTTTCTCACTAATAACTTGTCTATTCAACTAGATTATAGCTTACTTCATTCACTTCACAAAAATAAATAACGAAATATACCTATTTCCTCTTTAATTTGATGTTAACTTCCTATACTTAATCGCCAAATAGCAAATCGAATGAAAGCTGCAATCAATAGGATCACAATCTCGCCTGCAAAATATTTAAGATTTTTTGGTGTCTTAAATACATTTTTAAGTGTATCTCCAAGTCTAACTTTTAAAATCAAGACACTAAATGTCACTAGAATAAAAATCAATATAGCCATTCCTGTGTTTCCGATGAGTAAAAAACTAATTAGAATCAACAATAAACTAATATAAAATTGCCCTAAGCTATCATGATTTTGATCAATTTGATTCCATTTAGATTTAATTAGAAAGCCCGCAAATGGTAGAATACATACGGACATTAATGAAATTACAGTAGAAACATTTGTCGTTAAATTTTCTAACAAATTCAATCCATGCATATTGCCTTGAAAACTTAAAAGTGCAATATACAGGATCGGTGCAATTACAAGTATCATAATCACGAAATGGATCATTCGGCTTAAATTTTTACTGGTCATAGGTCAAGCTCCTTATTTTCTTTCTTTAATAATTCTTGTTTTCTAACATACTCGAAATAAGCGATGGCTAGTAAGTTTGTAGCTTGATGAATAGGCAACATCGAAGCAAAGGCTTCATCTTTATAATCAAATTGAGTCGTTTTAAAGTAAATTGCATAATCTGATAATGTAGCCAAAAGACTCGTATGCATTTCACTAACTGCAATTAGTATGGCACCTTTACTCTTAAATACTCTCAGCTCCCGTTCAATCGATTTCACATTCCCACTAAAAGACGCCACAATAAGTACATCACCAGGTTTTATGGAGGCACTGGCAATTTTTAATTCTAAAGGCGCAGAAATATCAATTGAAAACTTATTATTTAATAAGATGATTCTCCTAAAATCATTTAAAGCATTTTTTTGTGCCCAACCAGTACCATATAGGAAGACGTTATCTGCATCATAAATACTTTCAACGATAGGTGTTATCTGTAAATTACTAAACATTTTAAAAGTATCTTGAGTATCAGAAACTAACTGGCCTATTGGATCAATTTCACTATCATGTCGCTGTTTTTCTGCTTCATTATTCAAATAAAATTTAAATTCTGCATAACCTGAGAAACCGATTTTTTGGGTAAAACGAGAAATAGTTGATTTTGAAACGGCTAAAATGCTGGCCAATTCAGTAATAGACATCTTTCTCACTACATGTCCGTTTTTCATGATATAGTCAAAAATATAAATTTCATTTTCAGTTAATTTACTATAAAACTCATTATAAATATTTTCTATTGGTCTCATAAATGCCTCCAAAATAATAAGAGTGGACCTTGGCCCACTCTTATTATATCAAAAGCGTTTATGTTTAATAGGTTAAGATAATTCAGGCCAATAAGATTTGTTCGCCTCAATTAAATCATCCAAAATTTGTTTTGCTATTCGTGCATTTGGTACCGTTCTTGATAAGGTAATGGCTTGCCATAATTTTTGATAAGAACCTTCACTCCAAGCTTCAACTACAAGTTTTTCAACAGCAACTTGTTGTTCCATTAAACCTTTTTGGAAGCGAGGAATTTCACCAGTTACCAATGGCTCTGGTCCATTTGAAGTGATAATACATGGAATTTCTACCATAGCAGTTGGATCAAAGTTTACGATTGACCCATTATTTTCCACAATTAATAACATTCTTTCACGTGTGTTATATGCTAAAGCTCTGGCTAAATCAACTATATAAGATGCATGGTCATCTGCTTTTAAAGTCGTTTTAGCACCTGAACCATAGTTGACCACTTGATTACATTCTGAAAATACTTGTTTTTCTCGGTGGTCCATTACTTCATTTGCCCGAGTGTAGTCTGGGTTGGCCACTGCTACTTCATCTTGTGGATACATATAATATTTTAGATAAGTATTTGGTAAAGTATCTTCATCTAACCAAGAAACTTCTTTCGCTTTTTCAAATGTGTGCATCCAGCTTTCTTCAACATCTTCTTCAGATGTGTTGGCTAATTCTTCAGGTGTTACATAACCATGTTCATGAACCCATTCCTTAAGCTTCGGCATCAAATCGTTACCTTCATGGTCTCTAATATCAGTCCACCAACCAAAGTGATTTAATCCATAGTATCTAACAACGAAGTCTTTACGTGATTTTAATCCTAAAATATCCGCCATACGGTATTCAATCCCTACAGGCATATCACAAATATTAATAATACGGCTGTTAGGACGTAATTTTCTTGTAGCTTCTGCAACAATGGCTGCTGGGTTGGAATAGTTCAACATCCATGCATCTGGAGAGTATGCTTCCATATAGTCAATTAATTCTAGCACGCCACCAATTGAACGCATACCATAAGCAATACCACCAGGTCCACATGTTTCCTGACCAATTACCCCATATTTCAATGGAATTTTTTCATCTTTTTCGCGCATTGCATACTTCCCAACACGAATATGCGCCATCACAAAATCAATATCTGTAAAAGCAGTTTCTGGGTCGGTTGTTGCAATAAATTTAATTTCTGGTGCTCGTTCATTTAAGATAATCTCACAAGCATCCGCGATTTGCTTTTGACGGTCACCGTCATTGTCATAGAATTTAATTTGACGAATTGGGAAAGTATCAAGATTATCTAAGAGCATCATGATAATACCAGGTGTAAAAGTTGACCCGCCACCTGCTACAAGGATTGATTGTTTCTTTAATGTCATTTTGAATTCCCCCTAATAGAATTTGTTGTTAAATGAATATTTCCTATATCTATATGCTAACAAAAATTGAAGCGTTTTCATTACCATTTGAACATTCTGTTCGCATTTTAGTATTTATAAAACCGTTCCATTTTTTGGAACTTGTCCCTTAATGCTAAGCCTTACCAGTACGTTTAGCAATTTCTATATCTACTTCATCACGAACTTGTGGGACATCTAATCCAATGATTACTTGAATCGCTTGTCCCTTACGGACTACTCCATGTGCACCATTTTCTTTAAATGCTTTATCTGTAGCTAATACATTTGGATCTTTAACTGTTAATCTCAATCTAGAAGCACAGTTGTTAACGTCAGTAATATTTTCTGGACCACCTAATAAATCAACATAATTAGATGCAGTTACTGCGAAACGTCCACGACTAGGGTCATTAGCAGCCTCTTCAGCATAACTTGACATGGCTTTATCACTGACTTTAGATTCTGAAGGATCATGGCTAGTATCATTTGGATCGAAACCAGCTGATGCTTGTTTTTTCTTGTCTTTATAGTCTTGTTTAGAATACATTTTCACTTCTGCTTCATCATCTTCACGACCTGGTGTCTTCAAATCAAATTTGTTAATAATCAAGCTAAAGACGACAAAGTAGATAGCTGAGAAGATTAAACCTATCACTAACCAAGTCACAATTGCCCCGAGATGATTAGACCACATTGGGATAATAAATTTAGAAACAACTGAGATTAAACCTGATCCAATGTCTCCTGCTAGCCCAAATAGGTACATAGTTGTCGCTAGTGAGGCTGCAAGTAATGAATGGATAAAGAATAGTTGTGGGGCGATAAATAAGAAGGTAAATTCAAACGGTTCTGTAATCCCTGCCATAATCGCCGTAAAAGCTGTTGGTAATAACAATGACAATACTTCTTGACGTTTTTCTTTTTTCGCTGTCGCATAGAAAGCACCAGAAATACCAATCGGTGCGAAAATTTTTGACATATTGTGTAACGCAAAAGCGCCTTCTGGGAATTGTTCACGTAAGGGTGCTGGATTTGAAGCAATCACATTTAATTGATCCAACCAAGCACGTTCAACCCCACCCTCTATTACTGCAGGGCCATAGATAAATGGTTGATAAACGAAATGATGTAGCCCTGTTGGAATTAAAATCCGTTCTAAGAATACATATACGAATACACCAAAAGCACCAGAACTTGCTAACCAACCTTGTAAAGTTGCGATACCACCTTGAATTACTGGCCAACCCCAAGCAGTAATAAATGCTAGAGGTAACACGATAAAGAAACCAAGAATATAGACAAATGTTGATCCTTGGAAAACACCTAACCAGTCTGGCAATTTTGTATCAAAATACCGGTTGTGTAACCATACAACAATGGCAGCGACAAGAATGGCACCAATGATATTCGTATCTAGTGTTTTTACACTACCAATTAGTTTTAATCCACTCACACCGCCTGGTTCAGCAGCATAATCTACACCAAAGTTACTACCCCAAATTTCAAGAATCTTAGCTAAGAAACTTTGGAACGTCATGTATACAATAAATGACTCTAAACTTGCTCTACCAGCTGCTTTACTAGCTAATCCAATTGGGAGACCAATGACAAATAATAGTTCAATTTGATTAAATACGGTCCACCCACCAGCTTCCAATACTGACCAAACATTACGCCATAAACTCCCTTCAGCAGCGACACTACCCATAATCAATTCATTTTGAAATAGAATTGAGAAGGACAATATAATCCCCGCAAACGAGAATAACAGCACCGGCACAAACATTGCGCCCCCAAACCGTTGCAATTTCGCCATCATCATTACTTCACTCCTTTTTATGTTGAATATTGCTATCAATACAATCATCTTAGCATTTCATTTTCCTATCTGCAAACGCTTCCATTTCTTTTGGGACAAGTTCTTTAACCATCACAATGTTCCATTATAAGGAAATTGACCCAAAAAAAGAGGCTGGGACAAAAATATCTCAGCCTCTCTTTGTTATATAAGAACCTTTATAATTGGGTTCCAAAAGTTAATACTTCTCATAAATCTATATACATGTAAATTCTGACTATTATAGCAATGAATAAGATAAACCATTCACCTGCTAGTTTACGGTAACTAGACGGTTCTCGTAACATGGCGATGGCTTCGTTATATTTAATGCCTAAAGGATAGCTAGCAGCTATAAATAGGAAAATCATGAAGATCGCCATACTATATTCACCCATTAAAATTAATGCCACTGTCGTCATCATTAGGCTTAGGTAGAAATATTCTTTGGCGTGGCGTTTAAACAACCTAGCCTTGCGCCATTTGACCTGCATTAAGATAGCTGAAACTGGGATACACAGTGTCCCTAGCATATAAGTAAAGGTCCAATTCGTATGTGCAAAATAATCAATTAAGGTCAAATCAACAAACTTAGCTTGAATAAATATAAAAACTAAATTCACTAATGATGTAATAAACAAAAGCAGAGTAACAACATTTATTATCCAACCGAGTATCCGTGTAGTCATCCCATACCTCCCTATTGAAATAGCAGCGTAACATATAGACACAACCATTATAACAAAAAAGGATGTGACAAATGTCGTTTAGACTC
>NZ_KV786948.1:0-2776 GCF_001806975.1 Aerococcus sp. HMSC10H05 | reverse complement strand
AGGTGTAGTGATGGCACATCACGCAATCTATTCCTGAAGCGGACACCTGTCTGCCCTGACGAACCCGACTAAAAGGGATGTGAGACAGGGCGCTTAGACAGGAGACGATGGAAGAAATAGGTGTAGTGATGGCACATCACGCAATCTATTTCTGAAGCGGACACCTGTCTGCCCTGACGAACTCAACTAAAGGGTGCGGAGACAGGACGCTAAGAAAGGAACCGTGAAATACCGAGTCTATGCTTCTGCTAAATATTTCTCTTCGAATTCATCTAACAATTTACGTGCTTCATCAGTTGTTTCAGTTTCCATCAAACCAATTCGCAAGTCATTTGCGCCACGGAATGAACGGATATAAATTTTAAAGAAGCGACGTAATGGTTTATATGGGCGACCATCTTTAGCAGCATGTTCATCAAACAAATCTAAATGGTATCTGAATAAGTCTAATAACTCTTTTGGTGAATGTTCACGGGCTTCTTCTTCAAAAGCAAATGGGTTGTGGAATATACCCCGACCAATCATTACACCGTCTACACCATATTTATCAACTAATTCTTGGCCAACTTGGCGGTTAGGAATATCACCATTAATCGTTAACAAGGTGTTAGGGGCAATTTCATCACGTAATTTTTTGATTTCCGGAATCAATTCCCAATGTGCATCCACTTTAGACATTTCCGTCTTTGTACGTAAATGAATCGATAAGTTAGCAATATCTTGTTTTAATATTAAACTGAGCCATTCTTTATATTCTTCAGTATCTTGATGACCAAGTCTGGTTTTAACAGAAACCGGTAGGCCTCCTTCTTTAGCTGCATGAATTAATTCAACTGCTACATCTGGACGTAGGATTAACCCTGATCCTCGACCATGTTTAAAGACGTTAGGTGCTGGGCATCCCATGTTAATATCTAGACCAGCATAACCCATTTCGTTCATTCCTTTAGCCATAGTCGCAAAGTGATCAGGATTATCCCCCCAGATATGTGCTACGATAGGTTTTTCATCTTCTGTGAATAGTAAACGTGAATTTAATGAATCGCGACCTTTTGGATGTACATATGATTCTGAATTGGTAAATTCAGTAAAGTAAACATCTGGTTTAGCTGCTTTTTGAACTACATGACGAAAAACAGTATCTGTTACATCTTCCATTGGCGCTAAAATAAAAAATGGTCGTGGTAATTCTTGCCAAAAGTTTTTCTTTTCTTCCACAATAAGTTCCTTTCTCTTTTTCTTATATATTGAATACAAAACAAAAAAAGCTATCCGCTTTTTTTACTCTAGCATTTGTGCTTACAGCGATATATTATCTCAAATCTGAACCACAATTGGAAGAAAAATATCTTAATCATCATGATCTTTGTTATTAACGAGCGATAATGTCCTAGGTATTAATAAGGGAAAATGTCCCACCTTTTATGCTCTCGAAACTCAATCTAAGATAGTAGCTTTTTATATTTATTTGTGATACAATTCACATGTAAGGAGAATTAATAATCACTTTACTTTTATACATATGGTTTTGATTGTGAATTTTGTAACATAAACTAGGAGGTTTATTATGGCTAGAGTATTTGCAAGTCCGGCACATTATGTTCAAGGTAAAAATATTTTAACAAGTCAAGTCGCTATAGATTACATTCAAAAGTTAGGAGATAAGGCTTTACTACTAGCAGATGATGTTGTTTGGGAGATTATTGGGGAAACCTTAACTGATCGATTGACATCAGCTGGCATGACCATTATCCGGGAGCCCTTCCAAGGTGAAGCTTCTACTGCAGAGATTGATCGTGTAACGAAAATTGGCCAAGATAATGATGTCAATCTTGTTTTAGCACTGGGTGGGGGGAAAGCTATTGACGCTGGGAAAGCCATCGCCGATGACCTACAGGCGCCAGTAGCTATTTTGCCAACAGTTGCTTCTACAGATGCACCAACGTCTGCGCTATCTGTTATTTACTCTGAGGAAGGCGCCTTTGAGAAATATCGATTCTACAAGAAGAATCCTGATCTAGTCCTATTAGATAGTCAAATTATTGCACAAGCACCAGCTCGTTTCTTCGCTTCAGGAATCGCTGATGCACTAGCAACTGCAGTTGAAATGCGACCAACCATGATTGGTAACCACGATACCATGGCTGGTGGGAAAACAACTTTAGCAGCTCAAGCGATTGGAGACAAGAGTAAGGAAATCTTATTCGCTGACGGGGTTAAAGCCTTTAAAGCCGTTGAAAAACAGGCAGTCACACCAGCAGTTGAGAATGTTATTGAAGCCAATACACTGCTTAGCGGACTTGGTTTTGAATCTGGTGGTCTTGCGGCTGCCCATGCTATCCATAATGGTTTCACAGCTTTAGAAGGTGACATTCATCACCTAACTCACGGTGAAAAAGTTGCTTATGGTACGCTAACGCAACTCTTTATGGAAAATCGTCCAGCAGAAGAGATTGATGCCTACATCGATCTATATCAAGCTTTAAACTTACCTACTACCTTAAATGAATTACACTTAGATCCTAAAGACCGTGATGCCTTGATTCGCGTAGGGAAACAAGCCACAATTGAAGGGGAAACAATTCACAATATGCTTTATCACGTGACAGCTGAGGACGTTGCAGATGCTTTAATTGCTGTAGATGCATATGTCACTAGTCGAAAATAATTATCCATATTACTTAAAATAGGTTTATAGCGACTGAGGTAAACTCGGTCGCTTTTTCGTTTGCTCATACTGGGCAAAATCGAGTAGGAGGAATCTTTCGATTCCGAC
>NZ_KV786947.1:0-21174 GCF_001806975.1 Aerococcus sp. HMSC10H05 | reverse complement strand
ACCAAGTTAGCGCCCATGCCGGGCGCACCAAGTAAAAAAGCCGAGATATTCATCTCGACTTTCATTTACTGTTATTCATACGTATACATTAGCTAGAAGGCACTTTAACATACTCATCGATATCTTTAAAATTGACAATTGTTTTTGATTCGCAAATTTCTCGCATTTCTTCATCAGAATAATCCCAATAAATTTTAACAACTGCTGAGTTTGTTAATAATTTTTCAATTCTTCCTACCATGTTGCGTTCACGGAAGGTGAAGCGTATTTCGTCTCCTATATCTGGTCGTACAGACTCTTTTACAGTATTGATGACTTCCACTGCCTCATCGTACGGTAAATCTAGTAGCGATGCAATTCTGGATTTACTTGTACCACGACGTAACTCAGTTCCGACTAATTCTTGCATTTCATCTGTGACTTTAATACTCATATATAGCCTCCTAGTTAACCATGCGCCTTCTAATTGTTATTATACCATATTTGGTATTTTAATAATAATTTAAAGGCTTAACCTATTCAAAAGTGGCTTTTTATCTGGTTTTTTCTAAGAGAAAATATTTCTCCGCCTCTCTATAAGTTAAATTAAAAATGTCTTTCTCATGCTTTTTTAAGAAATTTTCAACCCTAGATTTGACTGTTTTTGCATCATCAAATAAGATCTATCTAATACTTTAGTTGACAAAAACTTGCGAATATACAAACAATTCTCACAGGTTTTAGCAAATAAAACGACATCTGCTTAGCATCATTTGTTGATGTTCATTCATTTCTGTTCTTAATCCTGCTAATTTACCATAAAATCCCCTATTGAATACCTGCTAATAAGTCTACCAATTGATTTTTAAATCCTTGACTGGAAATACGTTCTACCACTCGACAATTCGGTGTACGTTTAAATTCTTCTTCCCAATCCACAATATTATAGCCACGTGCGAATTGTCCTTGTGTTTCAACATCCACGTAATATTCAGTCGCTTGAAGCATCAATTCTGGTACGGCTGCAACAGCTACTAGTAGAGAATCTGTACATGTAATGCCATCAATACCTCGTTTAGCCAATTCAAACTCACGAACAAACATATTAATATCCAGGAAGAATTTTGACCCTTTTGTATTTAGTGCTTGGATTTCCTCAATATCTTCTTCATACATGACACCAAAGTCTAGAGAAACATCCCAAGTTACCATTGTTTTAGCAGTCGTTGCATTTAAGACAATCCTTGCTGCTTCAGGATCTACATAGAAATTATATTCAGCTGATACATTCATATTTCCTAAACGGTTATTAACGCCACCCATAATCCAAATATGTTTGATATCATTCATAATTTCGGGTGCTTTTTTTATTGCCATCGCAATATTGGTTAAAGGTGCTAAAGCTAGAATTTCAATTTCACCAGGATTTGCTTTAATAGTATCGATAATAAAGTCTACTGCATGCTCATCTTCGGGTTCTTGTTGGGGTTTAGGAAAAACAGCATCTCCCATGCCGTTGCCTCCTTGAATTTCTTCAACTGTATCATGCTTCGCATTCGGTAAAGCTGTCATAGGACTTTGGTAACCCTTATAAACAGGGACCTTGTACCCAGGATTATAGGTTTCAATAGTGGTTAAGGCATTCTCAACTTCTTGATCAAAAGCTACATTTCCTGCCACAATTGTTACACCTTCAACTTTGAAATACTTTAAAGCCATCAAAATCGCTGTTGTATCGTCCCCAGCTGTATCCGAATCAATAATTACACGTCTCATAAATATTAAACCTCCCAGGTATATTTTACTTATCTATCTTAAATTATAGCCTATATTATTAATTGGAGATAGACGATGTTGGCTGAAACTTAATTTATGAACTTAGTTATAGTCACGAACTATACTCCTTATTCAAACCAACACGAAGCAGTAACCTATATCAATAAACAGATAATTCATTCAAATATTATTGAAGCAATAAAAAAGATGTGGTTTGATAACCACATCTTTTCTTACGTTTATTTGAGAAATTTATTTATCTTCGTCGTTATTGGCAAAACCATCCAAACGACCTTTCACGTCTTCTTTTGCATCGTTAAAGGCTTTTTTAGTATCGTTTACCTTTTCTTCTACTTCACCGCGAGCTTGTTGGCCTTTACCTTTACCTTCTTGCTCTTTGTCACCAGTCACCTTTCCGACTGTTTCATTTACTGAACCTTTAATTTTATCGAAAGTACCGTTGTTTTCATCTGTCATGCTATCAACCTCTTTCTTTATAATGTATATACATTATAGCATATATGCAATTGATTACAAACGAAAAGGCTCTCTTCAATTTATACGTTTACAATATCCATTTGTTAATTATAGATATTTATAGAAACGACACATGTGAATGCTTATCCTGATTACACTTTCATATCAAATATTGAATTTAAGACAACTAGCGTGCAAAATGTTTTGATTTTCTATGATCTTCTTTGATAAGCAAAAACTCAAGAACATTGATATATCAACATTCTTGAGTTTATATGATGAGCTTTAATATACTCAAAATGGAGGTGAGGGGATTTGAACCCCTGTCCAAACACTCCGATTATATAACTTTTACCACTATAGTTTATTCTCAAATTCGCGCACTAATGGTGAATAAACAAACCAGTTAGATTGCTAGTCTGATTAATCTCTTTTCCTTACTCCAGACGGAAGTTTAGAACGTAACCTACTATAATAGGACTCGGCACCAACGCATAGGTGACGCTGGGCGAATCTTAGCTAGCTGTTATTAGGCAGCGAAAGCTAAAGTGTTTGTTTCTTGTTTGTCAGTTATATTTAAACTGGTAACGTTGTTACGAAGCCGTAACCTCCGAGTAGTGGTCATACATCGGGCAATGCCTGTCGAATCCAATAACACCCCCGCGAATGTATCCTTAATCATATCATATATTTCACTAATAGGTCAACATAGCCGAGTTCCCTTCACTCAAGACAATGAATAAAGAAAATCGCTGATGATAAACGATTTTCTTTATTTATCCCTTTTTCTTTAGTAGCTCTACCCCATTGAATGTGACGGACTAGCATTAGAAACATAAAGGCAATCCCGAAATAACCAGCAACGTTATAAACAATGTTTAATAAAGAACCAAATGAAATCATTGAACCGATAATCAAACCAATAAAACCGATAATTAATGTAAGAACTTTTTGCTTTTTAGTACCATCATCTGAGAAGTTAGATACTGTATTCCAAAGTAATGTAACAGCAGTAGTAAAGATTCCTATCATGATAATAGCAACAAAGAAGTAAGCTAGGTAAGGATGAATCTCATTAGCTAAAGACAAAGTAGGAACAGCTGATCTACCCACTAAATTGAAGGAAGCCATGAAACCAAAATAAGAAACAAGAATCGCAATACTAAAGCCCCCTCCACCGATTAAACCAGAATATGCGGCATCTTTACGTCTGTTAGCTTCTCCCCCAGCTTGGCTATGAAAACCTGCAAATAAGATAAGGTTATACCCTACATAATTAAGACCTGACACAAGCCAATTCCCTGACGAAGTCTGAATTTCTCCATTTGCCAAAGCACTTTCGATTGAACTTGATATATTGGGTAATTCGTTAAAGTTGGTGATTAAACCATATAAACCTAGTAACATGGCAACGATAGCAATCATAGGTCCCAAACTCCCTAAAATATTAGTTAAGGCTTCTAATCCAAGCATTACAACACCTGCAACCACTATAAACATCAGTATTGAGCCAACAATGATAGGTGTATCAAATTGCTGGTTTAGTGTCGCACCGGCTCCCGCGATCATTACCGTATAAGTTAAGAAAATAACTACAATAGAAAGGTATTCATAGAATTTACCAATCATTTTATTTGAATATAATTCAAAAATATCATTGGTATTTTCTAATTTATCTTGGTGCCGATATCCAGTTGTAAATAAGGTATACCCCATAAAAGCAAAGCATAAAAACATGACAAAAATTGAAACAAGCCCCATCCAACCTTTTGAAACAAAGTATTGAATGACTTCTTGACCTGTTGCATAACCAGATCCAATGAGTGATGCCATCATTGCACCAGCCATTACCATTACGGTTTGCCACCTACTACTATTTTTATCCACTTGTAAATATTCCTTTCTTTTTGTTAAGTTTTTTTCAAAAAAATACACAATATAGTATATCATAATTTATAAATTTGTAGGTAAAATAAAGCTTGTTGTATCCCATTCTCTTCGGCTTTTATCTATAATATAGAATTTATCGATAATAAAAAAAGTGAGTACAAGCAAGGGAAATTTGCTTGTGTACTCACCATTAAACTTTATATGATTAAGAAATATCCTCATGATCAAGATCTGTTTCTTGATCATTGATTTCTTTACGCGCAAAGTGATCTGTTTGGTTAAATGCCTCAAGATGATATAAGCCATCTTGATATCTTACAACAGATACACTCGCATTATCTAGCATGGAATCGATCTTAAATTGCGGAATTAATTCATGAATCATATTACGGATAGTCATCCCATGACTCACAATTAAAATCGTTTGATCGGTTTCTCTATGTTTTGTAATCACATCAATCAAACCTAATTCCACTCGCATCCAAAATTCCATAAAGTTTTCCGCATCATGATATGGATCCATTTCTTTGAAGGCATTCAATTCTAAGCGTACACTTTCATCCGAAGTTGCTCCAGTATAGGAACCATCATTACCAGTAGCAATCTCTGTTACTTTATCCCACAACCCTCTTGCGTCTAATCCTTCAAAAGAACCAAAGAAAACTTCTCTAAACTCTGGACGCTTTTCTATTTCAATATCTTTGGCAGTTGCTTTATTTTCATCTAAAATAAGTTCTGCTGTTTTTACCGTACGTTGTAGATCACTCGTATACACTGCAGAAAACTCAATATCGGCCAATCCACGACCGCTGCTACGTACATCTTCTTCTCCGCGTGGCGTTAGTGGCGCATCAGCCCACCCTTGCATACGTCCATAATAGTTTAAATAAGTTTCTCCATGACGCATGAAGTAAATCGTCACACCTTTTGACATGAATACATTCCTCCTCAAATTACACTACTCTTGGTCTTATTGTACCATTTCTATAAGCGTGTAGTAATTTTTTTAATTGCACAACTTGATCTTCTAACCTCACCCCAACATCCGTTTGACGAACTTGTAATCTTTCAAGCTCTTTATCGATAATTCTTCGAGTAGACACAATGTCCGTTTCATGTTCTACTGCGTCCGCTACACTTGAAAACGGCTGATGACTAACTAAAAGCATACCAAATGAATTGTAAAGTAAGGTATAACCAGCTAGTCCAGTTGTAGGTTGATAAGCTTTTGAGAAACCACCATCAATCACTAGTAATTTGCCTTCAGCTTTAACTGGGTCTTCCCCTTTACGTTCCTTAACTGGTGTATGACCATTGACTATGTGTCCCCTATCTGGTTGAATACCAAACTCTTTTAGTATCAGTTCAGCACATTCTTTTTCATTCCGTAGCGTATAGTAAATATTCTTCGGTTCATGATGCGTTTCTTCATCTTCAATATAGTAACGCTCAAAAGTAGTCATTTTGGTCTTTCCAAATAATGATGATCCTTCCCCTTGCCATATATACCACATATAATCTAAGTCTGGATTTTCATCTTCATTGGTTCCTTTTGCTGCATATGCTTGACGCATTGATTTCTCAAACTGATCTAACAATTCACGTCCCGCATATGAACGACCGTGAATCTCGACAGACATAAATGACATATCATCATTCATTGGAATACATCCATGGTATAACAAGTTCTCGTTATATACTTTATACAATGATCCTTTACTATAAAGATAAGCAATGTGCTTTTGTAATCGCTCCGAATTTAAAAATCCTGCTTGCAATTTAGCCATCACATACTCCTCATCTTCTGTAAGTTTGAATGGATCTTCTGGATTTACTGTAGGGAAAGTCGTATTTTTGAGAGCATATTCCTTTCCATCAACAAGAACAGTACCTTTTTCTAAATTTAATTTATCTAGGAACAATCGATTATCTGTCTGGAATTCAGGATGGCGTTTAATGACTTGTGCCTCCAATTTAAATTGTATAATTGTAATCGCCTGCTGCATCTTAGCAATTTGACTCACTTCTTCTGGAAAACGATCAATCGTGTCATCAATCTTAGGCATGAATTCTTTGATCGATTCATCCGGGTATGTTGCTTCTGCAAAGGCAACAAGTGGTCTTAGTGAAATGCCGTAGCCATCCTCAATGATTTCTAAATTATCGTACCGCGCACAAATTCTTAGCACGTTAGCGATTAAAACACGTGAACCTGAAGCGGCGCCCATCCAGATAGCATCATGGTTTCCCCATTGTATATCAATTGATTTCTGTGCTATCAATAAATCAATGATCTTATCAGGTGATGGCCCACGGTCATAGATATCTCCTAAGACATGTAAATGGTCAACAACTAATTCCTGCATTAATTCTGATAATGCCTCAATCAAACGATTTGCAGCACCTAATTCGATGACATTTTGAATAATATTCCAATAGTAAGAGCCTTTATTCGTCAGTATTGAGTCTTTAAATAAGAGCTCTTCAAGGATATAAGACATGTCCTTAGGCATTGCCTTACGTACCTTTGAGCGCGTGTATTTAGATACCACAAATTGACCTAATTCAATCATTCTTGAAATCGTCAGGGTATAAAACTCATTTTTCTCTTCTACACTTGTCATATCCATTAAAATACGTTCTAATTTTTCTTCTGGATAGTAAACAAGTGTCGCTAATTGATTCATCTCATTACTAGATAAGCGATTTTGGAAAATCTCACGAATTTTCTCTTTTATATTTCCAGAACCATTTCTTAATACATGTGAAACAGCATCATATTCGCCATGGAGGTCACTAATAAAATGTTCTGTTGCTTTTGGTAGTTCCATTATCGCTTCTAAATTAATGATTTCAGTTGTCACTGAGGCAATATCAGGAAATTGTTCAGATAATAATAATAAATAACGTTCATTGTAGTCCATTACTGCTTCACTCACTTTCTTTAAGCCATCATACCATGTTTTACAGAAGATAAAAATTGCAATCTTTCACCTGATAACATTTTTCAAATATTTGAATGTTAGAATCGCTATCATCCTTTATTCTAGTACATTTCTTATATTATATAAAACATTCTTTTATACGACCATTATTCGTTAATAATTGTACATAAAAAAGCATACCCATAAACTTTGCAGTTTTAATATGGGTATGCTTATACTTACATTTTTAGAGCCCGTTGCGCTTCTCGCTTCATATCTTTTTCTTTTAAAGCACGACGTTTATCATATTTTTTCTTACCTTCAGCTATGCCGAGCAATACTTTTGCATAGCCACGCTTGATATAAACTTTTAGTGGCACTAAGGTATGACCTTCCCTTTGTGTCTCTTTTAATAATTTATTAATCTCTGATTTCTTTAATAAAAGTTTACGTGGACGAATTGGATCATGGTTAAACATGTTACCTTGTTCAAATTCAGATATATGAACATTGTACATCCACACTTCACCTCGCTCAATTCTAGCGAAACCGTCTTTTAAATTTAAACGAGACTGGCGAACAGACTTAATTTCTGTTCCTTTTAAGACCACACCACACTCAATCGTATCTAAAATCGTATAGTCATGATTGGCTTTTCGATTACGGGCAACAACATTATCATCCTTTTGTACTTTCCTGCTTTTTGCCATTTAGTCACCTTCTAATTCTACAAATCAATTATTTACGCTTACTTTGACGAATAACAAAGCTACGTTTTTGATTTGCTTTTTTATTTTTTTTATTCGATTTTTTCTTTTTATGGCCTGTTTTACCGGTATGCTTTTGTTTCTTCTTATAAGGTTTATCAGAAGCAGACTTCTCACTACGTTTAGGACTACCGTCTTTTTGTTTTTCTTGCTGACGTCTACGACTTCTATTATTACCTTTACGGCCTTTATTATTCCCCCGTCCACCTTTACGTGTATTTTGACGTAGTAATGCAGATGATTCAACGTTATCTTCGCTTTTTACAATGATAAAATCAATATCTCGTGTATCAGTATTCACATCGATAACTTTAACAGTTACTTTATCACCAATACGGTAAGTTTTACCCGTACGTTCACCAATCATTACTAAGTGACTTGCTACAAAGTTGTAATAGTCATCTTTTAGCATAGAAATATGCACTAGACCTTCTACTGTATTGGGTAGTTCAACGAACAATCCAAATCCTGTTACAGAAGAGATTATTCCTTCAAACTCCATGCCAATTTTATCCAACATAAATTCAGTTTTCTTCAAACTATCTGTTTCACGCTCAGCGTCTACACTACGACGTTCCATTTTGGATGAATGCTCTGCAATATCAGATAATTTTATCTTCATTTTTTCTTGTTTTTCAGCATTAGGGCGCGCATGATCTTCATAAAAATGAATTAAACGGTGAACAATTAAATCCGGATACCGTCGAATAGGTGAAGTAAAATGCGTATAATCTTCCGCTGCTAAACCATAATGTCCAATGGGCTCAATATCGTAATGAGCTTGTTTCATAGAGCGTAATAACATCATTGCTACAACTGGTTGGAAGGTTTCCCCTTCAACTTCACGCAAGATATCTTGGATATCTTTTGGACGAATGGAAGATTTAGTCCCTTTGGCTACAATACCAAAAGCCGTGACAAATTCTAGGAAACTTTGCATTCTATCTTCATCCGGTTGCTCATGGACACGATAGATAAATGGAAGGACTTTTTTTGTAAAATGACCAGCCACTGTTTCATTGGCTGATAACATGAACGATTCAATCATTTGTTCACCAACCCCGCGCTCACGCACTTCAATTGCTGTTGGATGTCCTTCATCATCTACAAGGATTTTTGCCTCACGAGAATCAAAATCGATTGCTCCTCGGCTCACACGTTTGTTATATAGAATTTCGTGTAAGCTAGCCATATTCTCAAGCATATCAGTAATTTCACTATATTTTTCTCGCAATGCCTGATCTTTGTCCGTAATTATCGCATTCACATCGTTATAAGTCATTCTGTAATCAGAATGGATAATAGACGGATGGATATCGTAATTAATGACACCACCATTATGATCAATTTCCATAATAGCTGACATAGTTAAACGGTCAACATTTGGATGTAATGAACAAATTCCGTTAGAAAGTCGTTGCGGTAACATGGGCACTACTCTGTCAGTAAGGTACACTGAAGTACCACGTTCATAAGCTTCCTTATCCATAGGAGAACCTTCTGTCACATAATAAGAGACATCAGCAATATGCACGCCAAGCTGATAATGGCCATTTGGTAATATACTCAATGATATGGCATCATCCAAGTCTTTAGCATCTGCACCGTCAATTGTAATCGTTAATAGGTCACGGTGGTCTTTCCGGCCTTGTAGGTCATTATTCGATATTGATTCTGGCACTTCATTCGCATGCGCTAAAACTTCCTCAGAAAACTCATGTGGAATCTCAAACATATTTAGGATTGCGAGTATGTCTACACCAGGTTCATCTTTATGGCCAATTTGTTGAATAACGTTGCCGGCAACAGCGAAAGGATGTTGATCGTCTGGATAGTCGACTAAATCAACAACAACAATTTCCCCTTCAACTGGATGTAATCCGTCTGGCTTAACTAAAGCAGTTAAATTATCATAACCATGGTTCTGTGGTTTCACGCTACCTATAAAGCCAGTATCAACTTTATCTTGATCATTAAAAGGCGTAAACTCTCCTGTTAATCTTGTTGTATGTCGAACGAGTACTTCAGCAATTTCCCCTTCTGCAGATTTATCATTCGCTAGGTGTGCTTCTTTAGTAACTTTTACCTTCACTTCATCATTTTGTAATGCGCCGTTCGTTTTTCCCTTACCAATAAAGATATCTTTTTCAAGTTCGTCAGTTTTAACAAAGCCGAATCCTCGTGCATTTTGGGTAAAAACTCCAGTATAATAGCGTTTATTTTGTTTTAGGCTCAAAGTACCGTTACTAGTAATCGCGATCTCTCCTACTTGTTCTAATTGTGCAATTGCTTTTACCAAATCAGCAAAATCGTCAGCCTGGTCATAAGACAAGGCTTGACTTAATGTCTGTGCTGTATATTTTTTTGAAGAATCTGCTAATTCGGCAAGCAGCTCTTTTTTCATATAATTTATTTTTCTACTCACTATTTCACTCCCAATTTAGGTTGGTTAAAAATTCTATAACTGTATCTTCAAATTCATGATGATACTTTCCGACAGTAATGACATGTGTTGCTGAATTAAAGGTGCTCAAATGAACAGGCGCAGTGGTAATAGTATCTGCTAACTGTTCACCAGCTGTCGGGTCTACTAATTCATCTTTACCAGATGCGGCAATGTAGAAAGGCACTTTCAATTCAACTAATCGTTCTCTTATTTTTTGGTTCATTGCTTGGATTCCAGTAAGTGTAGCATGTAATTGTTTGGATAATTGGTTTTCTCTTTGATTAATTTCTTCTTGTGTTTTCCCGGCATATTTTAGTACTTGCTTAGCATATGTCATAAATGATGTTGGTACATTCGATTCAATAATTGATTGGTCTGTTACAATTGGAGAATTAAATACACCGCCACCAATCGCTGGATTATTTAAAATGACTGAAGTAGCCACTGATCCTCCTAAAGATAGTCCAAAGACAGCAATATTTTTATAACCTTTTTCAATCATAAAATTATAAGCATTTTGTCCATCTTGTAACCAAGCATCAGGGTTACCTTCTTTAACTAGGTCGAAAACATCCATAGTAGCATGACCAGTTAAATGCGGTGCATAAACAGTATAGCCTTCTCTATTTAAACGACGCCCCAACATGCGCACATCGTTAGCGCTTCCTGTATATGCATGAAAAAGGATAACCGCTCTTTCATCTCCTTCAAAGAAAAACGGTTCTGGTATTTTTGTTTGCATGAATAATCCACTCTCAATCTTCGTATATTATCATCATTTATATATAATGACTTCGCTATTTCATTGTAAGTTTTATTCGTATTTAAATCAATTAATTGCATTAGTCTGTTCAACTAAAGGACATAAAAATAGCGGCTCTATATTAGAACCGCCCTAATTTCATGAAGATAAGTTTGCTAATAGTAAGGCAATCACCATAAATGCAACACCTAAAATGATTGTAAATCGATTTAAAACAGCTTCAAATCCGCGTGCTTTTTTCTTTTTACCAAACATTGCATCGCCTCCACCAGTTAGATTGCTTGCACTATTGCCTTTTGAAGGTTGTGCAACAACTACTAGTATAAGTAAAAAAGCGATAATAATCAGAATGGTTAATAATATATTATACAAAAGATACCCCTCCGTTTTATTGTCCTTGTTATTCTACCACAAGTAATCTTTTCATACAATTATAGCAAAAGAAAAAGGCAACCGAAGTCACCTTTTTCAAAAGTTTATTTATCTTGATTTGCACGCATTTCTTTATATAATTCAACTTCATTTGGTGAACAATATACAAAGTGATTTGGAGCTATTTCAACCATTTGCTCATCCCCTTTGAAAGGTTCATGGTTATATGTAATCCGTCTACGGTTACGTTCATATATCGGATCTGGCAATGGAATTGCAGATAAAAGACTTTTCGTATACGGATGCAAACCGTGGTAATACAATTCATCAGCATCAGCAAGTTCAACTATTTTACCCATATACATTACTGCAATGCGATCAGAAATATATTTAACCATCGAAAGGTCATGGGCAATGAATAGGAAAGTTAAACCAAAGTCTTCTTGTAATTCTTCAAGTAAATTTACTACTTGGGCTTGAATTGACACATCAAGCGCTGATATAGGCTCATCTGCCACGATCATTTTTGGTGCCACTGCTAATGCACGTGCAATACCAATACGTTGACGTTGTCCACCTGAGAACTCATGTGGGTAACGTGTAGCGTGTTGCGGGTTCAAACCTACTTGTTCTAATAATTCAGCAACTCTCGCTTTACGTTCCGCTTTATTTTTGACTAAGCCATGGATTTCAAGTCCTTCAGCAATAATGTCTTCAACCTTCATACGAGGGTTTAAAGATGCATATGGATCTTGAAAGATCATTTGGATATCTTTACGGAAGTCCAACATATCGTGGCGACTTTTTAATGAAGCAATATCTTTACCTTCAAAAATAATTTCGCCTGAAGTTGGTTGGTAAAGTCGCATTACCGCACGCCCAGTTGTTGTTTTTCCTGAACCAGACTCACCTACTAAACCAAATGTTTCTCCTTTTAAAATATCAAAAGAGATATCATCAATTGCACGTACTTCACCTTTTGATCCTTCATTAAAATATTGTTTTAAATTTCTAACTTTTAAGATCGGTTCTTGCTCATTAGCCAATTGAATCATCTCCTTTCATATTCCCTTCACCTGTGGTAATTACACCTTCAGGATCTGAAGATGTGATGACTTCAGTATGTTCATCTAATGTTACATGAGGCGCTCCATCATTATAACCTTCAGGAATAATACCTTTTGATAGACTTTCAAAGATTTTATAACGTCGTTGAATTTCAGCTGGTGCTTCTACGGCAGGAGCATCTGGGTGTAGTAACCAAGTTGCTGCTGCATGGGTAGACGATACTTGGAATAATGGCGGTTCTTCCTCGTAATCAATTTCCATCGCATAGTCAGAGCGTAGTGCAAAGGCATCCCCTTTAGGTGGGTCTAACAAGTCTGGTGGTGTACCAGGAATTGAAACCAATTTCCCAGCAGTATCTAGTGTAGGCATTGAACCGATTAACCCCCATGTATATGGATGTTGTGGATTAAAGAAGATTTCATCTACGTCACCATATTCCACAATTTTACCTGCATACATTACAGCTACACGATCTGCAACGTTAGCTACCACACCCAAGTCATGTGTAATAAAAATGATTGAAGTATCAATTTTATTTTGTAATTCTTTCATCAATTCAAGTATTTGCGCTTGAATAGTCACATCTAACGCAGTTGTTGGCTCATCCGCAATTAAGATACGCGGATTACATGCCAAAGCAATTGCAATAACGATACGTTGTCTTTGTCCACCTGAAAATTGATGTGGGTAATGATCCATACGTTCATGTGCGTTAGGAATACCAACCAATTCTAGTAGTTCTTCTGCTCTCGCATATGCTTCTTTTTTAGATTTATCTTGATGCAAGATAATTGGTTCAGCAATTTGTTTACCAATTTTCATAGTAGGATTTAATGACGTCATCGGATCTTGGAAGATCATGGCAACATCTTTACCACGGATATCTTGCATTTCCTTTTCTGACTTTTTCAATAAGTCTTCACCGTTAAAAAGGATTTCTCCACCTTTAATATCAGCATTATTAGCTAATAAACGCATGATTGTACGAACTGTTACAGACTTACCTGAACCAGATTCACCCACGATTGCTAACGTTTCTCCATGTTTCAAGTCAAAGTTTACTTTACGAATGGCTTGAACATCACCAGAATACGTTTTGAAATTAATTTCTAAATCTTTTACTTCTAAAATGTTTTCTGTTTTATTACTCAATTCTGCTCAACTCCTTAATCATTCGTTTTTGGATCTAGAGCATCACGCAAACCATTTGCTAACATATTGAATGCAATCATCACAATACAGATTACACCCGCTGGGTACCACATTAAATGAGGTAAGAATCTAAATGTCTTATATCCATCATTAATCAATGTACCTAAAGAAGCATTTGGTGCTGGAATACCTAAACCGATGAAACTCAAGAACGCTTCGAAGAAAATCGCAGACGGAATCGAGAATACTGTTTGGATAATTATAATACCTGACAAGTTAGGTAAGATATGACGGAAGGAAATCTTCCATGGAGATTCACCTAAAGAACGGGCAGCCAAGATATACTCTTGATTTTTAATTTTCATCGTTTGCGCACGTATTACACGCGCCATCGAAATCCACTCTGTAATAGCTAGAGCGATAATAATTGACATGATACCTGGTTGTAATACTAATAACATTAGAATAACGATAACCAAGTTTGGCACTCCTGAAAGAATTTCCAAGAAACGCATCATGATATTATCAATTCTACCGCCATTCCAACCTGAAATAATACCATAAGGCACTCCAATTAATAGGTTAAATAAAGCGGCCATCATACCAATAAATAAAGATACACGCGTACCGTATAAGATACGAGATAGTAAGTCTCGTCCTAAAGCATCAGTACCTAAATAATAATATACGCCTTCAGGTACATTGGTAGTTGCATATTGATCAACAGCCGTACCTGCAACTTCAGACTTACCATCAAACCATGCCAAGTTTTCTAATCCAGGAATTTTTGGTGGTAAATTGGCAAATGCAACGTTTTGAGCATTAGGATCAGCAGGTGCAATTACCGGTGCAAAAATGGCTAATATAATGACAATAATTAATACGATTAAAGACACAATTGCTACCTTATTTTTCTTTAATCGACGCCATGAATCTTGAAGAAAGTTTAGTGATTCTCCAGCAATTTGCTCACGTTCAGCAATATGGTCATGTTGTTTAGCAGGACGGAATTTTTCAGCGGCAATTTTTTGATATGTTTGATTATTTTCAGCCATCTTATTTCCCTCCTTCATTACTTACACGAATACGTGGATCAACGATACCATATAAAACATCAACAATTAATAACATAGCTACTAACATGAATGAATATAAAATTGTAATACCCATGATTGTTGGATAGTCATTTGTTTGGATTGATTTCACAAACTGCTCACCAATACCAGGAATTGCGTAGATATTTTCTACTACCATTGAACCTGTCATTAAAGCAACTGTTAAAGGCCCTAATAATGTCAGTAATGGAATTAACGCATTACGTACACCATGTTTAAATGCCACAGCCGTTTTGCTTAAACCTTTAGCACGAGCTAATTCAATATAGTCTGAATTCAAAACATCTACCATCTCGGTACGGATGAATCGGCTTGAATCGGCTAATGGCGAAATTGCCAAAGCTAAGGTTGGTAATACTGTTGCTGCAAAAGAACCATTCCATAATGCAATTGGGAACCAACCTAATTGAACCGCAAATACTAATTGTAGTAATACAGCAAAAACGAAGTTAGGAATAGAACGTCCTAAAATGGCCACAAAGGTTGCTGTTGAGTCAATCCATGTATTTTTATACATAGCAGAAATTACACCTAATACTATACCAAATAATGTACCGAATATAATTGCTTGACCACCCAATTGTAACGATGGCCCAATACGACTACTTAATAATTCAGTAACTGGTGTATTCGAGAATTGGAAGGATACACCTAAATCACCTGTAAAGACACCTAACATGTAACGTGCGTATTGGACGATTACTGGATCATTTAAACCATAACGTTCGTTCATAATAATGATTTGCTCCGCTGATAACCGATCCTCATTCTGGAATGGTGTACCTGGAAGTAGTTTCATTAAGAAAAATGTAATTGTTGCAATCAGAAATATTGTTAAGAACATATAAAATACTCTTCGAAGTAAATATTTGTAATACGATTTCAAATTGCTTCACCTCCTATATTGTGTTAAATTATTGACATCTCTGAAAGGATTTGATCTATCAATGATTTATAAACGTTGGAAAAGCATCCTTTTGCTTTTTGCCACGATACCGTTTATTATATCAATTTTTCTGCAAGATGGTATCACTTTATTATTCCTAAGCAACAGCTATTTTTACCTGTCTGCCCCCTTCTTAATCCTAGGTTTATTCGGATTAATCTTTAAAGACGGGACTTTTGACCTGTTTCAATACAGCTGGCGCAAGTGGAAACCTAGTGTTTTCTCACAAAATAATTCAAAAAATGATGAAGGGTTAGAAAAAAATGTACAAACTTTGTCCCAATCGATTGGTAATTGGTACATTGGTTTTCTAAAAATTGGTGGCTGCTTATTCGCAATAAGTTTAAGCTTCCTAATCGCCTACTATATCATTTAGAACTACAGGGGTGGACCAAATTATCCGCCCTCTATTTAATAAATATTATTCTAGTTATCATTACTATGAAATATTTTTTTACATAATCATGTTATTTTTCTTACCTAACTTGAAGTAAGTAGTGCTATCATTCCACCTTTAATTTAGCTATTATACAACCTCTTAAAGCCTATATCGGTATTAAGGTGCATTAATATTAGCATTTATACCTATACACGGGTTAAAACGCGTATAAATCGATCTGATGGCAAGTTCATTGCTTATCAGATTCTAGCCATACTCTTAGAATTTTTCATTAAAAGCAGTACAAATTTTAACATAATTATCATATAACGTCAAAATTCCTCACATATCAGAAATAAAAACAACCCACCATTTGGCGGGTTGTTTTTACTTCCAACGAATACTCACTAGAAACTTATTCTGCTGTTTTTGAAGCCCATTTGAATGAAGTTGATGCACCAACTTGGTGGTGAACAACGCCTTCAACAGATGGTTGTTCTAAGTAAGCACCATAGCGTTGGTATAGTGGCGCAATACCAGCTTCATCTAAAATTAAAGTTTCAGCTTTTACTAAATCATTCCAACGTTTATCTAAGTCTTCAGTTTCATCTGAAGCTGATTGAATTAATGCATCGTACTCTTCATTTGAGTAGCCAGAGTTGTTGTTGTTACCGTCAGTTACAAATAATTCTAAGTAGTTAATTGGGTCAGCATAGTCAGCACCCCAACCAGAAATTTGTAAATCATAGTCTTGACTATTATCAGCTGCTACACGGTTCTTAAATGGAACTGAAACAATTTGTACTTGTAAACCTGGTAGGTTTGTTTGTAGTTGTCCTTGAATATATTCAGCAGAACGTTTCGCATTTTCAGTATCATCTACTAATAATTCAAGCGTGATAGCATCTGTACCTAATTCTTCTAGACCAGCATTGAATGCTTCTTGTGCAGACTCTACATCATAGTCAACAAATCCTGTACCTTCACTTGAATCTTCACGGAAATCAACATCTGTTGATGGGTTACTTGCTAATCCTTCTGGTACTAAGTAGTCAGCAGGTAGTGAACCATTTTGTAAGACTTGGTCAGCAAAGGATTGTTTATCGATTGCTTGTGCGATACCACGACGAATATTTGTATTCGCTAATGGTGTTTCTTCACCGTTACGTTCTTGGTTCATCTTAATAAAGAATACTGATGATTCAGGTGAATTAGCCATGTTCGGATCACCTTCACGAGCAGCTACATATTCACCTGAAACAGTTGTGTAGTCAATCTCTCCAGAATCAAATAAGTTTAATGCTGTTGATGTTTCTTTTAATACTTGGTATTTAACTGTATCTAACTGAACATTATCTGCATCCCAGTAGCTATCATTTTTCTCTAATGACCAGTTCAAGTTTGTACCATCCCAACCAGATAAGGTAAATGGTCCATTATATAAAACTGTATCTGAGTTAGTTGCATAACTGTCACCTTGTTCCTCCACGTATGTTTGGTTAAGCGGGTAGAACGGTGCCATTGATAGTAAGCCTTCTAAGTATGGCACTGGTTTCGCATATGATACTTCTAATGTTTTTTCATCTACAGCTACAGCACCTAATTCTGAAGGTTCCATTTCGCCACTGATGATTTCAGTAGCATTTTGGATGATACCATCAGCTAAATATGAATAAGGTGCTGCTGTATCAGGATCAACTAAGCGTTGCCATGCAAATACAAAATCATTTGCTGTTACAGGGTCCCCATTTGACCATGTAGCATCTTCTTTAATTTTGTATGTGTATACAGTTCCATCTTCAGAAATTTCTGGTTCACCATCTAACACACCAGCTTCATACTCACCATCTTGGTTTTGACGGTATAAACCTTCATTCACATTATTCATCATGTCGAATGAAACTGTATCGGTTACCATTGTTGTATCCATGGTTGGTAATTCAGAACTTGTCGTCCAGCTCAATACTTGTTCACTTTCGCCCGATCCATTTGAACCTGAATTGTCACTTCCATTACCACAGGCCGCTAACACTAAACCTGATAGACCTATCACTGCAAGTGATTTTAATAAACTTTTTCTTTCCATAAGAACATCCTCCATATTTAAGCAGAAAGCTTAATTAGATATTTATTACAACATGGAGACAATTTACTAGATTTTGAATCCGTTGTCAATCTTTTCTTCTCATTATTTTCATAAAAATTTCATTATTCGCTCATAAATAAAGACAACCGTTGATATTTGATCAACAGTTGTCTTGACACTTGTTCAATTATTGTATTTATTATTCAGCAGTTAGACTTGCTGTTCGTAGATCAAATTCGTTCCCAACTGTTCTGAAAGTTATGCCTTCTAGATTAGGATTTCTTAATTGTGTCTCAACCTCTTGGTATAAAGGTACCCAAGCAGCGTCTTCAGTTAACACTTCTTGCGCTTCAACAAAGTTGGACCATCTTGCCACTGGATCATTCGCATGCTCGCCTTTTGCAGCAGTAATTTGTTTATCATATGCTTCATTTGAGTAATCACCACGATTATATGGTCCATCTGTTTCGAATAATTCGAAGAAATTAATACCATCTGCAAAATCTGCGGCCCAACCAGTAATTACTAAATCATAATCGCGTGCCTCTTCTTGGCTAAGACGATTTTTCTTAGGTACATTCTGTAAATTCAATGTTACACCAGGTAGGTTATTGGCTACTTGTCCTTGAATATATTCAGCAGTTGTTTTACTCTTCTCATCATCATCACCTAGTAGGCTCAAGCTTAGCGTTTCAACACCTAATTCATCTTGCGCAATTGCCCACAGTCTTGCAGCTTCTTCTGGATCATACTTATCTTCAATAGCAACCTCAGATACGAAATCTTCTTCCGTTTCTGGATTGAATATAAAGTTTTCTGGAACAAATGTAGAAACAGGGTTAGAACCATCACCAATTACATTGGTTGCCAATTCTTCATTGTTAATTGCATAGTCAATCGCTTCACGTAGATTTTTATTTTGGAAGACTTCGTTATTATAGTTGAACGCAACCCAGTAGTTTCTTGCTTTAGTTTGTTGTACAGCATCTTCGTGACTTAGATATTGTTTCGCCAATTCCCCTGTTAATAATGAATTATCAACATCTCCAGCTTCAAATAAATTCACATTTGTTGAAATTTCTTTGATTACTTGAACATCAACTTGGTCAATGGCGATTTGATCAGCATTATAGTAATCTTCATTTTTCACTAAAGACCAAGTTAGTCCTGTACCATCCCAGTCAGTCATCGTAAATGGTCCAGAGAAAACAATATTCTCAGAGTCTGTACCATATGCATCTCCAGCTTCTTCAACAAATTTTTGATTTTGCGGATACAATGGCGTAAATGCTAATAAGTTTTCAATGTAAGGTATCGGAGTATCTAACCGAATTTCTATAGTATAGTCATCTAAAGCTTCAACCCCTAATTCTTCAACTGCTTGATCACCATTCAAAACACCCTCAGCATTTTCAAAGTCAGCCAATAAATATGAATATGGAGCTGCAGTATCCGGATTAGCTAAACGTTGAATGGCATATACAAAATCATGCGCGGTAATTTGATCGCCATTTGACCATGTTGCATCTTCACGCATCTTGATTGTATACACTAAACCATCTTCTGATACCTCAGGCAAGGATTCAGCTAAAGCAGGTTGGATTTCATTCTTATCATTTTCCCAATATAAGCCTTCTTGGACATGCCCAATATAGTTTGCACTATTCATATCAGTTGCTAATACTGAATCCATTGTAGCAATTTCAGTTGGTGCTACATAATTCACTACTGCCTTAGATTCTCCACCAGTTGAATTTGCATTTCCCCCATTTGTACCGCAAGCAGCTAGCAATGTTGCCGTAACTAACGTTACTAAAAAACTCTTCTTAATCTTCATAGAAATCTCCTACTTCTAATGTTATTTTAATACAAATTTTATTTTATCTCATTATTTTATTATGTCAATGGTATCAAGCTATAATTTTTATCAGAAAAAATGATCATGCAAGAATTTTTAAAACTTTGTGTAACTTTGTATGCGCAATTTTCACTTAAGTTGAAGTTGATGAAGACAAAAAGCACAGATACTCATGTACCTATGCTTAGATATTAACTATCTGAATATTCAAAAGTGTTATAGCGACCTAAATTGGTGCAATAAATTGCCCTAATTTAAGAGAAATTATTTGTTTTCTAATCTGTTACTATAGCCAAAAGAGGAACACACCCTCGAAAATAGCGATAGTTAATGAAACTAGCCAAATTATTATAACATAAACAAAAATGACTCCAAATATTAAAAGTAACCACTTAAAGGTTTTCTTATAGAAATTAACAAAGCTTCGGTATTTAACTTTTAAATTATCATCAAGACTTACTATTATCACAGGAATAAAACAAATTGCTAATAGCCAGAATAGAATAGCTCCAATTCCAATGAGAATGTTAGAAATTAAATCTACTATAAACATTATTACTCCTCCCAAATATTTATACTTTAGTTTACACAAAAATTATGGCTTTAATTATAATTTACCAATGCTGAATTTTTGAACTGCATTATGTAGACCGAATAAAACAAAAATGTGGACTAGACCCGTACATAATTACGAAAAAATTCTTTATATGAAACTTTATTCGAACTAATGAATTTCTACCCTCAGAGAAACTTATCAACTTTTTGCTCGAAAAATCATAAACACTATTTAAAAAAATTACCCCATGAATATCCTCACTATTAATTACACTCCTAAAAATCCTTTTATATTTTAAAATCGATAAATTATGTAAATTGGTGTAATTAATATAAGTTTCTTGCTTTAAATCTCTGTTTGCTTTTAAGTTCATATAATTCTTATTTTTAATCATAAAAATAGTAGCTAAATTCGATCGAATCAACCACTCTATTCCTTTTATTCATATTAGTTTGTTCTTTAAGTTAGCTTCATAGGCAGTCATTTGATATCTCTGTACCCCCTCATATCTTCTTAACACTTTCTTTTGAAATTCCTTCCAAACTCTTATTCATTTTATCTTTAGTATCTTCATTCTTCTGTAGTAAGTTCGGTTCTATGATAAATAGTGTTGGTGGGAA